>NZ_AUBP01000030.1 GCF_000429305.1 Desulfovibrio inopinatus DSM 10711 | reverse complement strand
CAACGACAAAATCGACGATGTGTATTTTTCCAATCGCCGTAATCGGGTGGAAGATCTCTCCATGGAGCCCCAGTTCGGAGTATCCAGAAAACGGCATTAATGAAAAGCCGATTGTCATGGGCGACACCTCCCCACGTTCCTTTTCTTCCTGGTAAATGAGGTTCGAGCAACTCCCATACCCGGTCAGAAATATCATGTCGTCTATGTGCTGCACTCTTCATTCTGTCTTCTTTTTCCTTTTAGTATCCGATGCCAGGAAAAGAAGAATAAAGCAATCTTGTGACGACACTACCTAGCTTCGGAGTAATTAACCGAGGTGAAAACGTCTCTTCCCTTGGAGGTGCGGCCCTGGATTAACTCAAGAGGAAAGCTGAAGGGGGCTTACATGATGCCACCAAAAGAAATACGTCCCATATCAAGGAAGGACTTGATTGCTGCACCAAAGGTAATGGAGCTTTGGAGTCTTTCAGATGTTGAACTATTTGAAGAAATTCAACGAGGCGAGCTAGCTGTATTTTTTTGCAATAGAAGATCAAGGACATCACCTGATGGTGAAGAATTGTTGATGTGCTGGGAAGGTACGTTCGACGATATCCCGGAGTATGACATCTATGAGGATGAACTTTCTCTCGATTGTTCTAGTAGTTATTTTCGCATTTCAAGTATTTGTGCCCATCAAAAACAATATCCTCACTTAGGTTTTCCAACAACAAATAGACCAACTGCCGACGATACATTCTTACTCAATTTTCAATCTACTGCACCAGAGTGGATGCCTGCACATGAAGCTCGTGTGGTGCTTGCGATGACGCCTATTGAATTTGTAAATTTGCTTAATTCAGGCGCACTTGAAACAAATTTAGAGCAAGAGCGCCTTGACTCAGCAGAAATGGGCGGATGGGAGAAAGGCTATGTCCCTTTTTTAAAGCAAAAGACCTAGATATACTTAAGGTGCATAAATCATCTTTTAAAGAATATACACTATCTATAGATTCCGCTGCACGAAAAATAGATACTAGCATCTTGCAATATTATTGGAGTGCTGATGATAAAGACACACACACCAACTCAAACGACACCGCGTATCAAAGTGAAACTGATTTACCTCCATATAGTATTTTGACTACAGATGATCTTTGCAAAAGATGGTCTGTAAGCCCTACTCAACTGTTGAAAATAATAAGAGAACAAGAAGAACTCGCTGTATATTGGGAGGAAGACAATGTCCCATTCTAATTATGAAAACTTGAGAAGATATGAAAATAAATATGTGAATATCTCGCATCTTGGATCAGCAATATTCTTTTTGCAGGACATAGAAGCGTTTGAAGCAAATCACCTCGAACTTTTCCCAGAATCTCCCTTAGCCCAAGCCTGCGAGCAGGTAGCCGACCTCCAACGCCAACTTGCGACGGCGCGACAGGAAAACGAAAGGTTGAAGGGCGGCAAATGCAATCCGGGCGACACAGCCCCGGATTGCGCATCCTGCAAGGCTGAAATCCAGCACATCGACGAGTGGACCAAGGACGTTGAATTCGCCGTAATCATGACGGTGAAACTCGTGAAAGAAGGGGAGCGCCTGAGCACACTGGCACATCAATCCGAATGGAAAAAAATCCGGGGTGCTACTCGCAAGCGGGCCTTCGAGGCTATCCGCCGCGCTTTGCCCGCCGATCTAAAGGAAACCGATCCAAGTTCCAAATAGCATTCTCCCGAGGCTGTCCCACCTTCCCAAAACATAGCGGGACAGCCCGTCAATTCTCGTTTTCTACCCCTTCGCCATCCTCCGTCCCCCCAAGCTATCCCGGAGCACCCCTCTTTCGAGACGGGACAAGAAAGTTGTCTGGCGGGATAGCGGGATAGCTTCCCCTTTTGTTTCATTTCTCGCATCTCCTTGGAAGTTTAACTACGTTCAAAGGAGACACGACATGACCCAAGCATTACGAACCAAGGAAGCGGCGAAGGTATTGAACGTTTCTGCGGGAACTCTTGAGGTATGGAGATGCAAGGGGCGCGGGCCGAAGTATTCCAAACTCGGAAAGGTTGTGGTCTATGACCCGGCGGACCTTCAATCATTTTTGGATGGCTGCAAAGTCCTGACCCGCGACACCATGCCCCGGCGGGCGAAATAGGGGCGGGCGACCATGACCACCAAAGAAAAAGCCCCCCGCATCGGCCAGGACGCGGGGGGCGGGAAAAGTGGAACGACCAAGGCCACAATGCCCGCCCCCGACCTCGTCGTCAATGACCTTGAAAACTCAGCCGCCGCCCAACGCAACCGCATCCTCGCGGCTCTGCGGAAAGGCTCCTTGACCACCCTTGAGGCCCGGCGACTCTTGAATGTGCTCCACCCGGCGGCACGAGTGCAGGAGCTACGCCAACTTGGTTTCGATATTGTCACCGTAAGGTGTGAATATATAACCCAAGAAGGCCGACTGCTCCGCGTTGCACGGTACATCCTGCGTGGGAGAACGGCCCAATGAGAACTCCTTTAACCGAGTTTGAAAATATCCTGCATGATGCCGGGTTGGTCCCCGGCGAAGTCATCCCGGATGGCGTCTTACATCGCTGTGGGACCAGCGAAAAGCCTGCCTGCAAGAATGGCTGGTATATCTTCTATGAGGATTACCCGGCTTCCGGTTCATTTGGGAATTGGCGCACTGGATTGATCGAAACCTGGACCGCTAAGAACGAAAAGTCGCTGACCAAGGTGGAACGCCAAGCACTCAAGGCCAGGATTGAGCGCGACAAGGCAGCCAGAGAGGAAGAAACGGCCAAGCGCCATGCCGAGGCCAGAAAGAAAGCACAAAGCATTTTGAACGCTTGCCTTCCTGCCCCTACGAATCATCCGTATTTGGTGCGTAAAGGCGTGACAGTGGACGGCCTGCGCATATCGAAAGATGGGCGTCTCGTTGTTCCCGTTTATGACGAAATCGGCGTGGTCATGTCGGTCCAATTTATCAGCCCTGATGGTAGCAAGCGCTTTTTGACCGGTGGGAAAATCGCAGGCGGCTTTATTGCACTCAAAGGCGGCACAGGGCCACTCCATATTGCAGAAGGCATTGCCACTGCCGCGACAATTCACACAGCAACAGGTGAAACGGTTTTAGCCGCTTTCAACGCCGGGAATCTTGAGGCCGTGGCGGTTATGGCGAGGGAGAAATACCCGGATCGTGAAATCATCTTGTGTGCCGACGATGACCGCGAGACAGAAGGCAACCCTGGCTTGACCAAGGCAACCGAAGCCGCTCGGAAGGTCAACGGGTTCGTGGCCGCTCCATTGTTTGCGAACCAGGCAGCCGGGACCGACTTTAACGACATGGCCGCTTCTCAAGGCTTGGAGGCCGTCAAGGCGCAACTGGCCGAGGCCCAACCGCCCAAAGAGAGTGGGCAGGTAAACGCTTTTCCGAAAGGTTTCGTAGAGAGCAAGGGACCGGAGAAATCTGTCAGGATACCTCAGGACGGTCCGGGAAACTTGCTTCCCTTCGCCCCTGAAAGTGAATCCTGGAGGCTCGCCAGGGACTTGTTCCCGCGTGTTCCCTTCCCGTGGGAGGCGTTGCCCCTGACTATCGCCTCAAGCCTCAAACAGTTGGCCCGGTCCTGCGCTACGTCGGCAACACCATTACCTGCCCAGGCCATATGCCTGATGGCCGCAGCATTGGGCCGCAAGGTGGACGTGGTTGCAAAGGCGTCATGGAGGGAGCCGTTGGTTTTCTGGGCTTGTGACATCAGGGATTCTGGCGCGGGTAAGACGGCCCCTATGTGGGAGATGGCCAACGAATTGACCAAGCGGCAGGCCAGCGAACACGAGCGGTTCAAAGACGAGCAAGACGAATGGGCAAAGATGAGTCCCAAAGACAGGCAAGGTATGATTCCCCCACGTAGTCCTCGCGGTTACTTTACCACAAACTTGACCCTGGAGGGCATCCATTCAGACCTAGACGGCCATGAGAGCGGCGGTTTGGCCGTTCTCCTGAGCGAGCTTTCCGCGCTCATATCGGGACAGAATCAGTACCGGGCAAAGGGCGGTACTGATCGGGAGAGCTGGCTTTGCCTCCATGACGGCAAACCCGCTCGTGTGACCCGCGCCAGGGGAAGCGTGTTCATCCAGGGGGCGAGAGTTCAAGTATGCGGTGGCATTCAACCGGGCATCTTCCGTCAGGTGTTTGGGGGCGCAGGTGGCCAGTACATCGAGGACGGTACGGTTTTCCGTTGTCTGTTCACCTTCGAGTCCTCCATGCACCATGAACTGACCTCCGAAAGTTGGACTGACGAATACAGAGAAGCGTGGGCCTCCATGCTGGGAATGGCCCTGGATTGGGCGGACGGGCAGCAGGAGCCTCACTTGCTGACCCTGACCAGTGATGCACAAGAACGCTTCTTCGAGTGGCGCAACGCCCTGGACGTGCAACGGGCTGACCTTCCTCCGACCTTCCGCGGCTTCCTTCCTAAGGCATACGGCTACGCCCTCCGCATCGCCGGGACGCTTCATGCGATGGAGCAATTCTCCACAGGCCGAAATCCGGGCAATGTTCTATCCCTGGAGGAGATTGAACGCGCCATCCTGGTCGTGCATTTCTATCTCGGGCAGGCAGTGGATGCCTTGCAGTTGCTGCTTGGCGATGGAGAAGGAGCGGCCCCAGCGGAAGTGTCCTCCCGGACCATCCTGCTTGCCCAAGTGTTGGAGGGGTCACGCAGCCAAGTGGACAACGGGCGCCTCGCTGTCGGGTTCATCAAGGAGGCATATAACGCTACGGCCAAGCCCGAGGAGCGGTTGTCTCCACATGCCATGGGGGCTTTGCTCCGGTCTTGCGGTTTGACCGTCTCGAATGGCAAGCACAACGCCAACGGCAGGCGCTGCGTTTCCTGCCTCCAGTGGGACGAACGGACGGATTTGTTTCTGAAACAGAGTCTGCATAGTCTGACTTATCTGCCAAGCAAGGAACAGTGCGGGCTGGCGGAGGCAGAGCTTGATCCGCCGGAGTCTGATTTGTCTGCCTGGAACGAGATGACGGATGGTCCGACGGCAGACAAGTCAGACTATGCAGACATGAAGTCTGCAGCTGGGAACCCTCATGAATACAGGGGAAGCAGACAAGTCAGACAAAGCAGATTTCCTTTCGGCGATATCACGGATAGGACGGCTGCAGAAGTCTGTCAGGAGCGAGGCCCCTCTGTCCCCACCAACTCACACGGTGAACTTTGGAATGGTCCGGCGGAGGTGGAGATATGAGTGTCACCGGAACTATCCAAGAGCTTGGCGCGGACGTGTCTCTTGCTCCTGGTGGAAAGCTGAAGGTTTCAGGGCTGGATAGGCTTTCACAGGAAACTGCCGAACGCGTTTTGTCTCTGGCAAAAGAACGCCGTGATGAACTCTATCAGGAGCTTTCCCAGAGTCAGCTCATGGTCGAGCCCAGGCCATACGATGACCGTCAGATCGAAGAGTTCAGAAGAAGTCATCCAAATCTTGTTTGCTGCCCCGTGGCCGGTCCGTCTGGCTGGTGGTGGAGAGACAGAAGTTCGTGTCACCGATGTCCAGTGCCTTGCCCGGAGGGGCGCTTGCAGTAAAAGCCATTGTTTTTATGAAACCGAAGAGGAGATTCAGCAATGCTTCAAGTTACAGCTAAAGATTTCACCGACGTTGAAATTACAAGCGTCTCCCATGACGAGGAAAATGGGGACATGGTTATAGACGTGCGGCTTCGTATTCCAACCTTTTTCTTGCAAGAAGACATCGAGGACTACACCTCTTTGCTCAACCTTCAGGAATTGAAAACGCTCAGTGTCAGAACAGATAAAATTGACGTTTAGCAGTTTAGCCGGAAGACTTTTTTGTCCCGGTAAAAAGTAGCCTTTTTTTATTGTGACCAAAATATACGTGCAGTGTAGGTGCTGGAAAACCTGTCTCGGATAAAATCGATGGAGCGTGGCGAAAAAAGGTAAGCGCAAATTTTTTGACCTCTTCCAAGCCTCCACATCCTGTTATCGCGTCAACTCTTCAGCGGCAAGATACTGCGGAAACAAGCTTCTTCTCTCGTCATCGGACTTCATGCCCGGTAGTCTTTCAAAAAGGAAATGCAGATACCGCAGCGGTTCCAGCCCGTTGGCCTTCGCCGTCTCGATTAGGCTGTACAAGGCCGCGCTTGCCGCAGCGCCTCTGGGCGAGCCGGAGAAAAGCCAGTTCTTCCGACCGACCGCAAAGGGGCGGATGGCGTTTTCGGCCAAATTGTTATCCGGCAGCAAGATGCCGTCTTCAAGATACGCTTCAACCCGCTCCCACTGTCCCAAGGCGTAAGAGATTGCGCGGCCGAGGAGACTTTTCGGCGGCGTGGTCTGCCCCCGTTCCAGAAGCAACGCCTTGATGGTGCCCATGATCTGACTGGACTGGGTCTGATGCATGGCCAGGATGCGATCCGCATCAAAGCCCGCTTGCCGGGCCTGCTTTTCCAGGCCGTAGAGTTGAGCAATGAGATCGACCACCTCCTGAGCCGTGCCGCGTTTCTTTGTCCCAGCCTTGAGCACGTCCATGAACTTACACCGCACGTGCGCCAGACAGCCCACATGGATAATGCTCTCTCGCTCCCCAAGAGCGTTATACCTCGCATACCCATCGGTTTGCAGGTAGCCTGAAAAGTCACGCACCAGTTGCTCGGCAATCTTGCCGGAACGCGAGGGCGAATAATGAAAGAGTATGCCGGGTTTTCCAGGAGGTCCGCCTCGGGCGAGCCACATATACGATTTTCTCGTGTTCTTCCGGCCAGGTTCTTTCAACACCTGCACCGTGGTCTCATCCAGATTCAGAACCGGCCCAGACAGAATCTCTTCGTGTAGAAGCTCCATGATCGGCTCACAAGCTTCGGCAGCCCGTCCACAAACTTGGATGCCAGGACATAGGCCAGAAGACCTGATGTGGCGATGCCCTTGGGTGGCATGGGGGCAATCTTCACGGTGGGACCGTCGTCCTCCACTCCCTCGCACTCGTGACAGGCGTACTTGGGACGGACGTGGCGCACTACCTGGATTTTGGCCGGAATGAAGTCCACTTTTTCGCTGACTTCTTCACCGATGCGGGTCAAAGGAGAGCCGCAAGGGCACGTCTTGTCCTCTTCGGGCAGGTCGTGAACAACTTCCACACGGGGAAACGTTGGCGGGATGGGACGCCGACCTCGCTTCCTGCGGGTATGACTGGGTACGGAGACGCTGCTGTCGTCGGTTTTCAGGAATTCAGTCGCAACAGCCTCCGCCTCGTCGAACAGTGAATACTGTCGTTCATTGGCCGTGGGTTTGGCTCGGCGCTCGGAAGACGCCGCATGAATGACGGCCTTGAGCCACCGGACCTGCTCCTGCAACTCGGAAATGTATTCGTCCCGGTCGGCAAGGATGGCCTTTAATGTCTTGGGATCATTTGGCAGAACTGCGTTGCCCATGGGGCAGTATGTATATATAATATATTGAAATGTAAAGAGAATGCTCAAGGCATCGTCGAGTATTTCAGGCTCGGATGGCCCTGCATCTGCATGGGGTCGAGTCCTTCAAGGAGCCACGAAAGCTCACCTGATCCAAGCTCCAAAGCCTGTTCCCTGGACTCGGGCCAAAGGAAGCGATGCCTCTCCAGCCGCTTTTGCCACAGGCAAAAACCGTTGCGATCCCAGTAGAGAATTTTGATGAGCGTCCGGCTTTTGTTGCAAAAAACGAACAGTTGCCCGCTGAAGACATCCATCTCTGGAATGTCGGTGACAAGGAGAGACAGGCCGTTGATGGCTTTGCGTAAATCCGTCGAGCCCAGCACGAGGTAGACCCGTGTGCTTGAAGGCAAGATCATGCGAACCGGCTAAGTGTTTCAAGGAGCTTGACGAGTGTGGCCTGGCAAAAGTCGCCCACCAGCTCTACTTGGTAGCCTGATGCATGCAGGATGATCGGCTGTGGGACTTCCTTGATGGTGAACTGCTGCACCGGGATAGGCACGATGTCCGGCTTGTTGATGGGAGCGGATTCTTCGCCTTGATTAAGGAAACGCCGCTTCCAGTGCCAGAACGCGCCTGCCGAGAGCTTGTGCCTGCGACAGTATTCGACTTGCGTCAGCTTGCTTGCACGCCAACCATCGACATGTTTACGCCAAAAGTCGGCTGAACGGGGCTTCTTCTGTTTTCGGGATGCCTTGGCCATGGATGCTCCTCCTTGAATTGAAGGGCATCATGGCATCGATGGGGTGCTGCTGTAAGAAGGGGGTCATAGAGCGCTTACAAATAAGTGGCTCAATTTTGAGACACTTGAGTACTCTAAAATTGAAGTCCCGCAATTTTGCGGAGCTTAACTGCAAGGACTGAGGACAGCAATTTCCTTACTTTGAAATCACCTGAGACGGCTTTTCGTTCCTCGTCATGTAATCGAAAACGGAAAACGCTTTCAAGATTGGTTTGTGAAGATGTTCTCCCCTTGATCCGCAAACACGGCTTGTGCGCCACGGCTTCGACGATTGAATCCATGCTAGCCGACCCGGCTACAGCAATTAGACGGAATGGTGACGTCAGCGGCAGAATCATGAATGGACCACGTGCCAAGGCCGCTGGCCTGGCTAAGGAATAAGGGGTAATTCTCTTGACGACGAGGAGCCACATAAAATCGTGGCAACGCATTGTAAAAACAATGATTTCAGACGGGATGAATCAGCCCCCCAAGCATAGGTCAAATTATCCTTCCTCAGACGCTATTTATCAGCGTTGTAGTGGGCAAGCCTTGCAATGCCTGTAACGCACGATTCAGGTACAAAAAGAATCAGCCAAGAGGAAGGTTCTTCAAAAGGCCTTCCCCTCGATCTTTTTATCTCAAAAAAACGCTCGCGCTGCTTTTCACTGGGTCGTATTTTTCGTGTCCACCGTTGATGGAGACAATGATCTCGGTCAGGGTATTACCGGAGCCTTGTGCGGAGCGTACGATGCCCTTGACGTCAAAGGGCTTGTTGGTGCCTTTGTACACTGTTCTCCATATCCCCCCCTCGTATCGACCGTGGATGGTCACATAATGAATGGGCCCGTTTTTGGGTACAATCTTGAGTTCGGAATAGGAAGCCAGCTTCTTTGTACTGATGCGCAGGTACGTGCCGCCTTTTTTCTTTGTTTTCCTATCTCCTGTGCCGTCCGTGCCCACTTTGCCGACGAACTGCCAACTTGGTGTCGACGTGCTTCCCGCCTTCTCGTTCGGGTCTATCTGGTCAACGTTCATGTTGTGCTGTGTCCCGGGAGACTGTTTGTCCTTTAACGACGGGACAGCGTTTCGCCGTGTTCCTCTGTAGTAGTCATGCTCCCGGATTGATGGAAAATCAATGTACCAGAATCCATCCTTGCGTTTGAGGGTGAAGCTTTCGTCCTCTACGACTGAAACTCGATCGCCGCCGGGGACCATGACGTCCATAACTCCCTCCAATGTATAACTGGGACTGTCGCTTGGCGTCCCCGACTTTTTGACAAGCCGCAAGCTCTCGAGCCTGAATGCGGCATGCATGATCTGCGTGTATTCCACTCCACTTATCGCGTCTTGCAGGGTGTTGCGGGTGGCGTCCATAAAATCTCTACAGGTCTCTCGTTGGTCCGGGAGCACATATTTGCAGGCGCGGCGATCTTTGGTCAGGGCGAGTCGCATGAAACAGGGGATGGGCACCTCTGGCCGGTCGCGCTCCATGCAATTTTCCAATTCAAAGACCAACTGGTTCTGATCCTGGACGTCTTCCATGGTAAAACCGTATTTTTCACCCCACTGCATCCAGACGTAGCCGAGTAACCCTCCGATGCAAAGCAGCAGGACGAGCATTATGCCCAGTATCCAGCGAAACACTTTTTTAAAGCCGCTTTTTTTTGCAGCAGGGGGGGGCTCGTGCCCACGTCCAGAATCATGCGATGAAGGTTGCCGGGGCGGCTGAGACGGAGAATCTGCAGCTTGCGGAGCTCCTGCTTCTGAAACTGGCACTCCGCATTGTTCACAGAATTTGACCCCTGCCTCGATGGGAGCGCCGCAATGGCTGCAAAACCTGTTGGAAGAACTCATGGCTTTCTCCTTTATCTTAGAGGCGATCCGGCGGAGAAGACACGGAAGTGACCTGCTGCAATTGGCCGTCGCATGATTTGCAAAACGCCGCTCCTGGAAAAGTGCGGTGGCGTTTTTCCCCAATAAAAAATTTTCCGAAACGACAAATTGAATTCAGACTTTAGTCTGATACCTTGTGCCCGCAACCGCCGCAGAATCGCACTCCGGGTTTGATTTGTTTACCGCAATAGGGGCATGCGGTCGGATCGGCCGCTGTAACGGGGTGTTGCAATGGCGCGCCGCAACCGCCGCAGAATTTCGCCCCTGGCTTGAGGGCCTTGCCGCAAGAAGGGCACACTGAGGGGCGCGTCTGTTGCCCGGCGGCTTGGGTATCCGGCTTGGAGTCGAATCTAAAATCGGCCGAGCCGCTGGATGTCTTGGCGGAAGACTCACTGAGCTTGGTTTCAGGGCGCTGCATCGCTATGAATTGCAGGCCCGCCTCGTCTCCGAGGGGTCTGGCTTGTCTTTTGTAAGGCGACAGTCTGTCGGCGATACGCCGCATTTTTTCCGGGTCAAATGCCCCTCGAAATGGACCTTTTGCGCCGCACGAGGGGCAGAACTTGGCATTGGGCTTTTTCAAACGCTTACCGCACGCAGGGCAGGATGGCACGGTCGGCGCCCCGTCAAAAGAAAGAGGGGGGAGCGGGGCCTTGCATAGTAGACAAAAACTTTGGCCGCCCACATTGACTGCATGGCATGTGCTGCAGGTTTGCGTCTGCGCGGAACGGGTCATGATCCACCTCGAAAAGCTGAAATTATCTCGCAATCAATTCATCAACCGCAATGCAACAATTTTTTTGTTCAGTGACATTGGAAAAAAGTGTCAGGCTAAAGGTTTGCCGCATTCGCTGCAGAACTTGGCTTCGGGCTTGTGCTTAGCCCCGCATGCGGGACAGAACTTGCTTGTCTTGCCCGCTTCTGGAGTTTCCGGGGTGGCTTCCACACGCTTCAGGCGTAGAATATCATACGGCTGCATGACCAGGGTTGCGGCAAGTTCGAACAGTTGCGCTGGGGACAGACCAGTGATTTTCACGGAATCATCGTCTCCGGAGAACATGAGCGCCGCGCCCGCTCGACCTTGTACGGCAAAGACTGAGGTCTTCAGGATATTGCCGTTGTCGTCGTGGCAAGCCGCCAGGGCGTTCAAATGTCCCTCCGGCAGTATCAGGGCGACCGCTATTTTTTGGGCTTCTTTGCCGATTTCGAACATACTGTTGGAGAAGCGTAGCAGCCCCTTTTGCATTAATGCCTCCAAGCCCGTTTGAGCGTCGGCCTCGCCGAGCGGGGAGAGATTCAGGCTGTTTGTGACATGCGGTGCGAGCAAGTGCACGCCATCAAGGGACGCGTTGGCCGCTGCCATGATGTCCTGGAACGTGAGTTGCGGAGTTGCGACGATATCCTGGCCGTTGGCAAGGGCCTGGAAGTAGTGACGTCTGGTTGCGTCCACACATGCCAGCAGGAGCTGGGCCTCAGCAGGTGGGAAGTCCTGGTCCAGGCCACAGCGCTTAACCACTGTCAAGGGCCAGAATTGCTCCATGGTCCGGAAGAAATTATCGAAATCCGGCGGATAATGCAGTCGTTGTCCCTTGCCGGTGTCCATCAACGCGGCGACCTTGACTTTTTCTCCTTTTCGGACGTGAAAAGCCGAGGCATGCAGGGCGATGAGGTCGCAGGCATAGGTGACCGCGCCCATGGCCTGAGTACCGGTCAGCAGATTGAGAAGTTGCGCCACGTCGGGGAGCAGCTCCTCTTGATTCGAGATCAGCTCCGGGTTGTTGATTTCCTTTGTCGGGGCGTTCCCCGCGCCTGCCTTGATCAGGGCAAAAGGGGAGAGATCGCTGTAGGTTGCGTTCATCCGCTTGGCGATGGAGAGAAGTTCTTCCGAGCTTATTGGGACGTCAATTGTTTGGTTCATATCTTTTCCTCTTTCTGAGAAGAGATTTCCCTCTGTCAAAATTGCTGAAATAAAGCTTGGCGTTATTTAGGGCCGTACGCTTTATACATATACTCGCCTCCTTTCCAAATGCCATCGACGCCAAAGCCCTTGCTGTATTCCCATGCCGTATGACCACCCACTTTTTTCAGGCCCATCTTCTGCATTTCATACCAAATGTCCGAGAGTGGGATATTGGAGCAGTCTGTGGTCTGGGTTGAGCTAAGGGCGTTTAATGTCTTGTCGCCGATAAACGACAACGTGGAGGTAAGCGCACCTTTTCCAAGAGCTTGACTGACGCTGCCGGTTTCTTGATAGGCCTCGATACCCGACGTGGCGCCTTGGTAAACATATTTGACCCCATTGCCGCCGAACACACTGAGGACGTTGATGGCGAAATCCGCCGTATATTTGATGCCGTACACCACGTTTTCCTTGAATTCCGCGGAAGCGGCTTCCCTGTCGGCAAGGTATTGCTGCAGGACATTGGCCATCATTTCCAACTCCTTGACCCCTCTGGATGCGGTATCCAGCTTGTCCTGGGCGGTGTTGACGAGGCGGTCCAGGTTTTCAAATATTTCGTTGATGTTCACCTCTTCCACTGGCTCAGGTTCCGGCCCGATTATGGGAGGCGTTTTGGGATTTTTTTTCGGCTCGGGTTTAGACTCTTCCTCGGGCTCGTCTTCGGGTTCCGGTTCTGGTTCTGGCTCGGGGCTGGGAGGTTGCTCTGATTCAGCTTTGGGTGGCTGGGTCTGCTGTCCGCCGGCATCGGCCGTTGCGGGATTGTCTACGATGATTACGACCTGGTCTGTATTGAGCAGGCCAGTTTCCGGATCAACACGGTACGCGCCGCCGTGGAATGGTCCGTCGGGGAAATTGAGTTCGGGATTGGCGCGATAGATGGGCTTACCGGTAGCATCGCGGCCCACTTCTTCTACCAGCCTGTTGTCCAGCAGATATTTCAGGGCCTCGTCTCCGTCGAGGATGGTGCTGGAAGAGCCGCCTCCCGTGACCTCTTGCTCCGCTTCAGCTTCCGGTTCTGTTCCGGTTTCCTGTGTCCCGGTCTCCTGATCGGCGCCTCTGCTCCACCAATTGCGCAGCCATTCGGCTTCTTCCGGGGTCAGATTCTTTTCATCGAATTCGTCCCAATTGATATAGACTTCTGGCGGCAGTATGGACGTATCGATAACATCTTGCAGAGGAATGGCCTCTTCTCCCGCGATAATGGGGGCTTTCTCGAATTCGACGGGCTGTTGCGGGGGCGGTTGGTCCGCTTGCGGTCCACTCGGAGGAGTAGAAGCGACAAACGGGCCGAGGGGGGGCGTTGTTCCTGAGGCCCCTCCGAAGAGCGTACCCAGCAATGCGGCCAATACGGCCATTGCGCCGCCGACAACGGCCAAAAATGCGTTGTAGCCGGGCGTCTGTTCGCAGTCCGAGGGACTGGAGCAGTCATGGGCCAAAGCCATTCCGCAGCAGAAAAGGACTACTACCATTGTCGCGATGATTATCGCCAGTCGGGATCTACGCATGAGATGTCCCCCACCTTTTAATACCGAAACCAAGGATACCACCCCACAACGCCAGGCCTACAATGCCGTTGGCTATGAACTCAGGATCTTCCAGGCTTAGGCGCAGCACGTTAGGATAGACTGCCAGACGCACGGCCTGCAGCACCAGCACGAAAAGTATTGCCCATGGAATACCCCCTTGGGGGCGCATTAAAGCAAAGATCATCCCCAGCATCATGCCTATCCAGTAGTGATAGAACCACCCCGCCAGCAGGCTGCCATAAGACGAAGGGGGGAGGCCGGTCATGGCATGGCCGAAGTGCGGCATGGCGCGATAGGGATCGAATTGCAAACCGAGGATTAGTATTACCAGCGGTTTGTATAAGTCATAAACCAGGCTTGCGGTCAGCCCCCAGACAAGCCCGGAGACGAGTGAAACCCAGAAGCGGCGTTTTGTCATGATGATCACGTCGTCTCGTGAATCGCGAAAATGCAGAATTGTTGCGGCAAGCAGTACGGCCCCGGGCATGACACCAAGGGTCAGAGCGTAGTCCGCGGGCATGGGGCCGGCAACTCCCATAATCAGCGCCGCCCCCATCATGCTGAAAAAGAACAACATTAGAACCAGGGGGGAGCGCAGAGCCAGGGCCTGCGAAATCTCATGCAAAGAAAATCGCATCATAGTGTTAGCCTAGTTTTAAAAAAGTATCCCGGTCTGTTAGCGGAAATTCAGGGCACCTCTCAATAGTATCGGATAACGATAGTTAAAAATATGGCGTTCACAATCACTCCACATTCTTATGCGGCAGCCCTAATCTTTCATGCCGGTTTTGCCATTGCGGGGCGCCAGCAGCAGGAACCCCAGCAGCATGGCCATGACAACCACTTTTTGTTCTTCCAGCGCGGTTTTGTAGATGCGCCCGTCGTTCAGATTCATGTTGTTGATGAGTGAATAGAGCATGGGAAAGACGAGCACGATAACAAAGCGAACATGCTTGTGGATTTTATCTCGCAGATCGAAAAACACCGGAATATACAATTGCAACAGCGGCCCATAGCGTGCGACTGCGTAGGTGAACAGCGCGACGAAGGCCGGGAACAAACGCTGATGCACCAGACCGACGACGTTGCCTACGTTGGAGTTCGAGGAGAGCACAGTATCGTAGTGCGCCCCGGCCCAGAGAATAGTGAACAAAAGGCAGGCAACTGCGGGGGGGAGCAGAAAGCGGAATGTCGTGGGGACAAATGGTGTGACATGCGACAAGAGGGCCGTTATCTGCTTGCGCAGAAGAAAGATGCCTACCATGACGATGATGGGGCCGGAAAGCACCGACAATGCCGCAGCGCCGGAGCAGAAGTACATTGGGCTCGTGTTGGGTTTGAACATGGTGCACCTGACCTCAGGGGCCAAACCGCTGAGCCATTTGGGGATGAGCCCCAGGTAGGGATAGAGAAACCAGGAAAGCGCCGCGCCAAGGATCAGGACCATTGCCGCGCCCACAAGTCCTGTGCGCTCTGTGTTTGCGGTCTGAAGGATCTTGACGAGTGGGGAGCTTGGCGGCTGCATTTCGCCCCTCATCGGTGGCTGAGCTGGCGCTTGGCTCTTGGAGGCAGGCGTGTCGTGCAGCCATTGGCCGACTCTCTGGTCGTAGCGCAGCAGGGCTCCGGAGTCAGGATCGACCGTCCACCAGTTTCCCATCCGGTCCTGGGTGCGCAATTGGGCACAGGCATGGTCAAAGGCTTGTGGCGTAAGCCGCCCATTGTTGAGCTGCATGCGTAATGATTTCAGATGTACAGGAAGTTCACGAGGCTCCATGATTACCTCCTCTGCTCACAACTCAAGGTCCGCGGGATCGTGAACCTTGTTCAATCCCTTGTTCGTGGCAAGCCAAAGAGCGCCTTGCGCGTCTTGCAACATCTCTTTCACCTCGGCCCCCACCAAGCCATTCTCAGGCCGCAGGATCAGATGCTTGTCTCCCATAAACACGGCCATGCCATTGAATTCCGAACCATAATACATACGCCCTTGTTTGTCCTGGTACAAGGAACGGACAACCGCTCCGGCAAGACCGTCGTCCTGCCTCAAGGCGCTCCATGTTTTGTCTCGTAATGTACATGCTCCGCCGTTTTCCGCAAAGCCTGTGGCCACGTGCAGCGCACCTGCATTGTCGAGAAGCAACGCATTGACGCGGTTGTGGGGCAGGCCTTCTTCCACATGAAAGTGGTGCCAGGCTCTGCCGTCGTACATGCTGAGCCCGCCTCTGATTTGCGAGGCTGAGGCGAACCACATGCGCCCTGCGTAGTCCATGAGCATAGCGTCCACGGAATCGAGGCCGAGCCCGTCCTTTCGGCCGAGGCAGCGTATTTCTTGTCCCTGAACACTGCATACGCCCATTTCGTTGCCGACCCAGAGCGCACCATCGGATTTTTCCGGGGACTGGTACAAAGCCGTCGCCGGCCCAGGGGGGAGGCCCAGTCGTGTGGTATCGTCGGACCACGCCGCGCCGTCGAAGCTGCCGAGGCCCCCGGCATGCGCCACATGCAAAATGTTGTCCGCGTCCACAAGCAGGTCGCGAACATAGGCGAGCTTGGGAATACATGCGGGAAGCTCCATGAGCTCTCCGGATTCCCTGCGCACGAGAAAGAGCCCATCTCGTCCGCCTGCCCAGATATACTCCCCCTGCTCGGCCAGCGCGTTGACGTCCTCGGGAGGGACGATGCGCATCCAACCTTGCGGAAGAGTTTTTTTGTCCGCCGGGTTGCAACCGACGAGCAGTACGGCGTAAAGGATGAGCAAGATTCCCATCCGATAAGTCCGCGTCATGGAAGCGCCTCCCCTCCTGTCAACTCGCCTTGACGCAGGACGGCCTGCCTGTTGCACAGCCCATGCGAATTGTCTGGATCGTGGCTGACAAATATCATACTTGCTCCGGTTTGTTTCAGTTGTTTTCGGATGCAGGCGAGGGCGCGCTCTTTGGTTTGCGGGTCCAGGTTCACCAGGGGCTCGTCCATGAGCAGCAGGCGCGGTTTGGGCGCGAGGCATCTGGCAAGGGCAACACGCCTGGCTTCTCCACCGGAGAGTTGGTGCGGTCTGCTTTTTTGCATGCCCTCCAGCCCCAGGTCGTCGAGCAGTTCGGCGACGCGAGCTGCTCGCTGACGTTTTGTCAGGCCATGTACGCCATAGCCCGCATTGCCTGCGACGGTCATGTGTGGCCAAAGGGTCGGGTCCTGCAGCGCAAGGCCGATACCTCGGCGATGCGGAGGCAAGCTTTGTGGGGTGACGGGGTTATTATCCATAAAAATCTCTCCGGCATCAGGTTCCAGCAGGCCGGCAATGCAGAGCAGCAACGTGCTTTTGCCGCTGCCGGAAGGCCCCGACAGTCTCAGTCGTTCCCCCTCGCGGAGCTCAAGGGAGATGTCCTTCAACACCAATTCTTTGCCAAACTGTTTGCTTAAGCCTTGCAAGCGCAACATGTCGTCGATCATCGCTGTAGGGCAAAGCCGCAGCCGCCGCAAAACTTCGCACCAGGGCGCGTTTCCCTACCACATTGCGGACAAAATCTGGGCTTTGCCTTCTGAAGAGGGGCTCCGCACATCTCGCAAAATTTGTCGTCAGGTGCGCATTGCTGCCCGCAGGCTGGACATGCTCTGGGGGGATTACCGGGGCATGGCTGTGGCAGAGCTGACGCTTGGGCACGGTGATACGCGGGCGGTTCCGGCGCCGATTGTCCGGCTCCTCCGAGCGTGTTGGGCTGCCTGGGTAGAGGCGGTGCTGGTTGTTGCGCTTGAGTTCCCTCCTGTAACATTCCTTGCAGTTTGCCCAACAGGTTCTGCTGCTCGTTCCTGTCGCCACCTGAATAATTATAAAAAAGAAAACTACGTTTTTTTCCGTTGCGCAAAATGAATGAGGCTTTCGTTGAGCCACGTTTGGGGGTGATTTCTATGTGCGCGATATCATGGATGAAAATATTGTCCGTGTCCTTGGGCTTGACTACTTTGGTGGCCAGGTTGTCCAACAGCAACATCAGGCGATTGTGAGTCAGCCCCACCACGAATTTGCTGGCTGATGTGGGAGCCAGGCCGGCAAGGACTATGCGGGCCAAGTCATGTGAGGTTTCCTCCGCATACCCCGTGTCAAGCAACTGTTCTCCGGGGTGCAGATAGACTGAGAGTTTTTCGAAAAAGGCTTGTTGTTTGCTCATAATATGCCTTTGTTATTTGCATTTGGTCCCGCATTCGCTGCAAAAAGCCTCGCCGTCAGCCAATATCGCGCCGCAAGTGGGGCAGGTCGACGATACGGACGTTTGCCTGACCGCTACGGCCGCGCCGCACTGCTCACAAAAGGCTGCGTCCGGGGGGAGGGGCGCGCCGCAGTTTCGGCAGGTACTGTCATGGGGGGGGAGGCGCAGGGCCCTTTAGTCGGGGGCGCCTGAATATGCGCCTGGTCGTAGTAGCCTTGTTCCACCAATGAGCGGCGGTGTCTGGCAAGAAAATACCGCACCAGAAAAATGACGCCCACAAGCAGCAGGCCTAAAATGATGCGAGGAATGAGTGAATCTCCCAAGTTCTCTCCTTTGGCGTTTATTGCCTTCTTCTTGCCTGTCCGTAGAACTGGATGCGGCGTAGTGCTGTCAGTGTACAAAAACCCATGAATCCCGATATTGTTGCTATCAGTAGACTCAATCCGGAGACGGTTTCGCTGCTGCCGTAATGCAGGTAGTTGTAAATGCGCATGGTCAGGGTGGCCTTGCCCGGAGGGGCAACGAGGAGCGTCGCCCCCAATTCCCCGAGGGACAAGGCGAACACCAGTCCTCCTGCCGCCAGCATAAGCGGCAGGGCCAGGGGCAGACGAATGCGCCACAGCGTCTGCCAACCGTCGCGTTGAAACACGCGGGCCGCTTGCAGTAATTTCGTCGCGGCTTGTTCGTCGTGTGCTAGAAAAATCAAGGTAGCCAAGGGCGCGTAGCGTGTCATTGATGCCAAGACGGGCATGAGTGAGCTGTCGTATATAGGATGCAACCAGGCTGAATTCCAGATGGCGATGAGTCCCACTCCCGCAAGGGGCGCGGGCGTTGCCAGACACAGCAACAACAGAGTCCAGGACAGTATGCCCGCCAGTCCACCGAACAGGTGTTTTCCGCGCATCATGCCCGCGACGGACCAGGCCAGTGGCAGTGAGAAAAGCGCTGCAAGCAGCGATGTCCTGAAGGAGAACATAATTTCACGTTCGGCCAGCAACACGCTGGAGCTGAAGGCGGACCACGAACCCGTAGCTGCCGTAAGCTCGAACGCGGGCACCAGTAGCTGCAGCACTCCCGCTCCTATGGCGAAACAGAGCAGGGCGTTGAACCAAAATGGCCAGACCGGTCTTGTGGACCAAACATTTTCCCTGGGCGCCGGGATGGAGTGCAAACGCCGCAAAGCCCGCCACCCGGCGAGCAGTGCTACGGCGGTTACCCCCAGCAGCGGCATGGCGGCCAGAAAAGCCTGCCCTGCGTCGGCCCTGGTGCTATACACTGCGAAGATATGCATGGCGTAGACCGGGACCTGGAACAGCGACGGCACGCCGTAGTCTTCCACGCTCAGCAGAAACAACAACGTCCCCGTCGCGAGAAGAATGGGAGCCGCCGTGGGCAGCACCACTGTGGCAAACACCGCTAGATCGCTACGCAGAGGACGCGCCGCGCTCACGAGACGGGCATCGACAAGTTCCAAACCGAGCATGCAGCCTCCCGTCGCAAGGGGTACAAGTGTCATGGTCTGCACCAACCAAGCCACGGTCCATCCCTGCTCCGGTAGCCCGGGCAGCCCCCACTGTGCCAACATTAGGTTGCAGCGATGCATAAAAGCGTTCCAGGCAAGAGCGTGTACATACGAGGGAACTGCGAGCAGGGCCAGGAGGACCCAGCGCAACTTGCCGGGCCAGTGCGCCCGAGCCCGCCATGTAGCCGCCGTAAGCAGCAGGCCGAGCAGCAGGGCACTCAGTGCCGTTGCCGCGGCTAAGAGCACACTGTCCGACAAGACTTTCCGGAGCGGGTTGCTCAAGAGGAAAATTGTGGCGAGCGTTTTCTCCGGGGATTGCAGCAACGCTTTAAACACAGCGCCTGACGCGATAAGAGTGGGGCCGGCCATGAATACGGCGGCCATTGTAAGGACGCTGGCAACAAACGCGTGACGCAGCAGAGATGTTTTGCGAAAAACATCAGTAAAAGCATTGCGCGGACCAGAAGACATATCCGCCCCTCTCACTGAAACGAGCTGAACTCTTTGTGTTTGTGGTGACGTCAGTCGAATTTGACACCTTATATTTTATACTCTAGTTTTTTATCATGAGCAATGATTTTCGTTTTTTTGTGGGGATGTTTCTTTGTTGCGTCGTGGCAATTTGTAGAGGATGTATGCGATACAGGTGTTCGAAGCGTCCCGGTTTGCGATATTCAAGAGGAGGTGAAATGTATGAAGGCGCTATACTGCAAGAATTCTCTTCCAATACTGCAAACCATCTTTTTCATACTGCTCGGAGTTGCTTGTCTTTTTGTCGTACGCGCGCGAGCGGAAAAACAACAGGTTGTGGTCTACACATCCGTGGATCAGGTCTATGCCGAGCCGGTTCTTCGAAAGTTCGAGCGGGAGAGCGGCATCGAAGTGTTACCGATCTATGACGTGGAAGCGGCCAAAACCACGGGCTTGGTCATGCGCCTCATTGCGGAGAAAGGCAGGCCACGTGCGGATGTTTTTTGGAGCGGGGAGTTCTCCCATACTTTGCTGCTTCAGGAAAAGGGGGTGCTGCAGCCCTACGCATCTCCCCTGGCGCGTGACATTCCGGCGCAATTTCGTGACCCGCAAGGTTTTTGGACTGGCTTCGCCGGCAGGGCCAGGGTGCTCATCGTCAACACGGACTTGGTCTCTGAAGACAATTTCCCCGATTCAGTGGATGATCTGCTTTCCCCAAACTATCCTGGGGAGATGCTCGGCATGGCCTACCCCATATTCGGCACGTCAGCGACGCATGCCGCGGCGCTTTACGCCCTGCATGGTCCGCAACAGGCTCGCCAATGGTTTGAAGATGTGCGTGGGCGCGGTGTGCGCATGGTGGATGGCAACTCCGTGATCCGCGACCTTGTCGTTCAGGGGCGATTGCAGTGGGGAATCACGGACACTGACGACGCCTGCGTCGCCATGAAAAAAGGTGCCTCTGTCAAAGTGGTGTTTCCGGATCAGGATGATACGGGAACTCTGGTGATTACGAACACTGTAGCCTTGATCAAAGGCGCGCCGCACCCGGAGCAGGGCAGAAAGCTGATCGACTACCTGGTGAGCCCCGAGACGGAAGCTGAGTTGGTGCGTCTCGGCTGGAGCCACATTCCATTACGAGAGATTGCGCAACCGTCTGAATGCTACGGACATCTCGACGTAAAGCCCATGCACGTTGATTACCGAAAGGTGTTTGAGAACCTTGAATCGGCAAAGGAAGATCTGGCCAGGATGTTCATCCGCTGACGAAAGTGAGTTTTCAGATTAACGTTGGGCAGCGGAGTGCTTTTTGAAAAAACAAATTCTCTCATAAAGATCTTCGATTTCACGGAGTTGTTTCGAACACAATGAAGAATGTCGTATGCGTACTGGAAAAATAGCCGGAGGGCGGTTTTTCTGTAGTCGTCACGACTTAATCTGACAATTTCTCTTGAAAATGAAGAGGTTCTCCCTTTTGATGGATTGGTCCCAACCATCAAACTGAGCACATACTCAAAGGAGAACCTCATGTTCAGTTTCGACCAGAACATCATAAAAAACAAGATAGGCCTTCTCAATTTGGCAGAAGAGTTTGGAAACGTTTCCAGAGCGTGCAAGCTAATGTGATTTTCTCGCGATACCTTCTATCGTTACCAATCAGCTAAAGAAGAAGGAGGTATTGATTTGCTAATAAACAAAGAAGGGCAAAAGTGACCAGCTCCTGGGGGAGAGTGGTATTGTTCGTCGTCAATCATAGCTTAATATCGTATTCTTTGAATAGAGCGTAGAGTCGCGGTTTCGATAGACCAGAGAGTTCACAGGCTCGATCCATCTTTCTTCCACTCACGAGGACTAATTCTCGAAGGTAGTGGGCTTCGGATTGTTGAAGCAAGTCATGACGGAAGTCTTTGAGGGGTGGAAAATGTTTTGCGTCAAGCTTAAGCATCCCATGATTTTGTTTGGGCAAATTCTGATTACTTAAAGAATTGCGAGCGATTTGGACCCGTATATTCACGGGCAGATGTCGATGGTAGAGGCATGGCTCGTCCCGAGCGGCCAGCACGGCGCTTTCCAACGCGTGAAAGAGTTCACGTACATTCCCTGGCCAATTGTATTCGAGCAGGGCATCCTGAAATTCCGGTGAAAAGCCTTTGCGCGGAGTCTCTCGTCCTGCGCAATACTCATTCATGAAGTGGTCGCATAAGTCTTTGATGTCTTCGGGGCGATCGCGTAGCGGCGGTAGTTCCAGACAGATGGTGCGCAGACGGAAGAGTAGATCGGTTCGAAAAGCAAAGATTCCGGCCATATGTTCCAGATCACGATTGGTGGCCGCTATGAGCCTGAAATTACTATGAAGTTCCTTCGCTCCACCCACCGGTCGAAATCGATGATCCTGAAGAACCCGGAGAAAGGCTTTCTGTACCATTATGGGAAGTTCCCCCACCTCATCGAGAAAAAGCGTTCCGCCATCGGCCTGATGAATAAGTCCTTCATATTTGCGATCTGCGCTGGTGAAAGAGCCTTTTTCGTGGCCAAAGAGCACGCTTTCAGCCAGAGTGGCGGGTAACGCTGCACAGTCCACAACCACGAAAGGTTTGGCAGTTCGTTCGCTATTGGCGTGGATGGCTCTGGCAAACAACTCCTTGCCTGTACCCGTTTCTCCGGTGATCAAAACGTTGGCATCGCTGCCGGCGGCTTGGACAGCGATCTCCAGACAAGCCAGCATGGCCAGGCCATTTCCTATGATACATTCGCGCTTAAAGGTGGCATGGGGGCGCCGGACCATCTTGCGAGCATGGTATTCCACGGCTCGCTGTACCGGAATCTTGATTTTTTCCAGAGTCGGAGGTTTAGGAATGTAGCTCCAGGCACCTTGACGGATGGCCGTTTCTGCATCGTCAGGATTATTGGACGTTGTCAGGACGATGACCTCGGGATTGCTCGCTGACTGAATTATCTGAGGCATGGCATTCAAGCCGTTTCCTTGAGGAAACCAGATGTCTAAGATAGCAACACTGAAGTCACCGGCCTGCGCTTTGGCTATTCCTTCATCAAGTGTCGTCGCTATATCGGCGTTATGGCCCATGTCCTGTATAGCCATTTTGAGCGCATTGCACAGGGGAAGTTCGTCGTCAATGATGAGTATACTGGCCATGGCAAACTATCTGCTCAATGCTCTTTTGAGGCAAGCCCCATTTTGATGGTTTGAGCGAGTTGTTCCAAATGAAAGGGCTCCGCCAAGAAGGCCCGAGCCCCAAGAGCTTCGAGTCTTTGCGTGGACATGATCTCCTGATTTCGGGAAAAGAAAACAATCGGCCATGTAGGACGACGTTCTAGCAAGCTCGCTGTCAATCCTTCTATGCTTATCTCCGGCAAAGTCATGTTAATGAGCCCCAAGTCAATTTCTGTGGGATCGGAGTCGAAAATATATAAAGCCTCTTTCCCGTGAAGGCAGGCGGTTACTTGGTATCCCAAGCATTCAAGAGCCAGCCTGATGCTGTCGATGACGCACGGATCGTAGTCTACAAGCAAAATACGTTCGTTTTCACCCTGTTCCAGATGTGCACATCGCTGTTCGATCTGAGCGACCGGATTGTCGAGTCTCGGTAGGAGAACATCGAAGGTTGCTCCATGTCCAGAAGAACTGTTTGCCACAATGGCCCCGCCGAGTCGGGTGACGATGTTATTCGCCACTGCCAACCCTAGGCCGGTTCCCTGACTGTTGGAACGGGTGGTAAAAAAAGGATCGAAGATCTTATTTATGATTTTCACTGGAATACCGTGCCCGGTGTCGCTTACCGTCAGATGGAGATATTTTCCTGGCTTGACTGGAAATGAATTTTGATTCCTAACTGATTCAATGCTGAGAGCATCCAACCTTATTGTCAGCGTTCCGCCGGTCTTGCGCATGGCCTGAATTGCGTTGGTGCACAGGTTCATGATGACCTGATGAATATGGGCCGGTTCAGCCAGCACATAGCCATCCTTAACAGCTAAATCGAGAACACAATGAATGGACACGGGCAGGCTTGGACGCAAGAGCTTGAGGCACTCTTTGACAATATGGTGGACACGAAAAACAATAGGCGTTTCGGAGGCATTTTTACGGCCAAGTTGCAGGAGTTGATCGACCAACTTCTGAGCGCGATGCGCGGCGTTCAGTATTTGCTCAAAAAACTCGTAAGATGGATTGCCTTCGCTATGTTGCGAGATTCCGAGTTGGGAATAGAGAATAATAGGCCCAAGAATATTATTGAAATCATGGGCAATACCTCCTGCCAACGTAGCGAGAGCCTCCATCTTTTGGGCTTGTATAAGCTGCCGTTCCAAATTTTCCACTTCGGTCACATCACGCCAGATTCCTACATACCCCCGGATGACTCCGCCTTTTCCCCGGATAACAGAAATGGTCTTTTCGCATCGGAAACTTTGACCATCCTTGCGAATGTTTTCCATGCGACCTGTCCAACTTTCTTCCTGTCCAAGAATATCGAAGATCTGTCTGAAAGTTTCATTATCTCCACAGTCGCGGTAAAGTATCTGAAGTGGCCGTCCTTTGACTTCATTGCTCGAATACCCTGTCATTTCTTCAAATGTCTGGTTCACATAGCGAATGGTCAAATTCATATCGATAATCAAAAATGCCTCACCAGCCTGCTCTATGGCGGTGGTTAGACACAGAAGATCTTCATCGCGTTGGCGCCTGGGGACTTCGGTCGTCGGTGTCTCCTGGAATTGATGATTTTCTTGTAAGAGCGTCTGTTCGGACATGATGAAACTCCCAGCGATTTATCTCATTCACGTTAACAATAGACTAGAAACGTGTTGTAAACAATATTATTTTTTATTTTTCATCTGTTGTCGCGCAATCATATGAGATGTTGAAGAGCTAACTTTGTTGTTTCTTGCGGTCAGGAGACAGAATCATTCTGTTTTTGGGATGAAACCAAATATAAGCAACTTAAAAGAGAAAAGCATTTCTTGATCCATGAGATGATTCTTGCTGAGCAAGAATCATCTCATGGATCTTTTTTAGTATATAATCAATTAGTCAATTGGAATTCCATTCAAAATTATAGAGTCGTTATCTGGTACAAATTTTGATTAACGTATTGTGCAATGATGCAAGAAACATTGGGTCACCTACTGGGAGGTTTGTCTTCCTGAAGGGAGGCTTCCCCATATATACTTGGGAGGGGCATATGGCCAATAGGATAGGAGTGTATGTTTGCCACTGCGGCACGAATATCGCGGGCAAAATCGATGTGGCCAAGGTCGCAGCTTTTGCCTCGGGACTCAAAAACGTCGCTATTGGCCGGGACTATAAGTTTATGTGTTCCGATCCCGGACAAGAGATGATTATTCGAGACATACGGGAAATGGGCCTCTCTCGTGTTATCGTGGCTTCCTGTTCTCCTCGTTTGCATGAAAAGACCTTCCAGAATGCGTGTCTACGGGCTGGCCTTAATCCTTTTTTGTTCCAAATGACCTGTATTCGGGAGCACTGTTCCTGGATTACTCGGGACCCCGATGAGGGGACGCATAAGGCCATGGCGCTGGTCGCCGCCGCCGTGGAGCGGGTAAACTATCACGTGGCTCTGTCTTCTCGTGAGGAACATGTGCATCCCGATGTTCTGGTGGTGGGAGCGGGTATCGCCGGTATTCAGGCTGCCTTGGACATTGCCAAAGCCGGGCACAAAGTTCATTTGGTGGAACGTGGGCCATCCATTGGCGGGCATATGGCGCAGTTCGACAAAACATTTCCCACTCTGGATTGCGCCGCCTGCATTTCCACACCCAAGATGGTCGCCGTATCTCAGGAATCGAACATCAACCTCCTGACTTATAGCGAAGTGTCGCAAGTTAAAGGCTTCGTCGGCAACTACTCGGTGACCATTCGACGCAAGCCCCGTTATATTGAAGAACATCTGTGTACGGGTTGCGGCCTATGCATGGAAAAATGCCCCAAAAAAGTGACGAGCGAGTTTGAAGAGCAGCTTGGCACGCGTCGAGCTATTTATCGCAATTCTCCCCAGAGCGTACCGAACAAGCCGGTCATTGATACGGAAAACTGTCTTTGGTTCACCAAGGGAAAGTGTGGAGCCTGTCAAAAGAATTGTCCCTCGGGAGCTGTAAATTTCGAGCAGAAAGAACAGGCCCTCACAGTGGATGTGGGGACGATCATTTTGGCCACAGGCTACGACACCTTCGACCCGACTCCTCTTAAGCAATACGGCTTTGGCCGCTATGACGAGGTGTATACCGGCCTGCAATTTGAGCGTCTCAACAACGCCATGGGGCCTAGGGGGGGCAAGATACTCATGAAAAACGGCCAACCGCCGGGCAGCGTGGGCATAGTGCACTGCGTCGGAAGCCGAGATGTAAACTATCATGAATATTGCTCTCGAGTCTGCTGCATGTATGCCCTCAAGTTCGGTCATCTTATCAAAGATAAGCTCGGCCACCAGACTCAGATTTTTAATTTTTATATCGATATGCGCTGCTTCGGCAAAGGCTACGAAGAGTTTTACCACCGAGTTCAGGACGAGGGCGTGACCTTTGTCAGAGGACGTCCCGGAGAAATTACGGATAAAGCCGAGATTCCCGAGGAAGAAGGCAAACTTGTAGTGGTTGTGGAAGATACCTTGCTCGGACGCATTCTACGAGTGCCTGTAGACATGGTTGTGCTGTGTTCAGCCATAGAATCGCGCAAGGATGCGGCCGAAGTTGCCAGAATTTTTGGTATAAGCCAAAGCATGGACCATTTTTACTTGGAGGAACATCCCAAACTTGGACCGGTATCAACAGCCACAGACGGCATTTTTTTGGCCGGAACTTGCCAAGGGCCCAAAGACATTCCAGATACCGTATCCCACGCATCGGGAGCGGCAGCCCAAGCTCTGTCTCTCGCCGCTCGCGGCAAGGTGACTATTTCCCCCGTGGTGGCGAGCATCAATCCGGATATTTGTGTCGGATGCAAGTCATGCATGAATCTCTGTGCCTATTCCGCTATCGAATACGATCAGCGGCTTGGGGTATGCGTTATTAACGAGGCAATGTGCAAGGGGTGTGGCAGCTGTGCCGGGCACTGCCCGAGCGGGGCCGCTCAGATCAAGCATTTCAAGGAAAAACAATTATTCGGGGAACTGGAGGGGCTCTTGGGAAATATCAACGAGCCAACAAAACGCACACCTGCCTCCCCGACTTTTTTAAGCGTTATGGAATAATGCAATACCGCCCAGGAGGAAGTCATGGATGATTTCGAACCGACTATCGTGGCCTTTGTCTGTAACTGGTGCAGCTACACAGCGGCGGATTTGGCAGGGACTTCCCGGTTGATTCAGTCTCCCAACGTTCGCTTGGTCCGCATGATGTGTACCGGCATGGTTGATCCCAAATACGTCATCAAATCTCTCTTAAGCGGCGCTGACGCCGTACTCATCAGTGGCTGTCACCCTGGGGATTGTCATTACATCAACGGCAACTATAAAGCCCGGCGCCGGGTTAAACTGCTTCAGACCATCCTGACCCGATTCGGCGTTGATGAGCGCAGGCTCAAGCTGACCTGGATAGGGGCAAGCGAAGGCAATGTATTCGCCGAGACCGTGAATGAACTTGCCGCGGAAATTAAGGAACTCGGACCGAATCAGGCCCGAACAATGATGGCCGTCTAACGGCCCGCTTGGGGGAAGACATGGCCACGACCACCAAACTCGCTGTACAGGATAATAATCCGATTTCTGCGATACGCGAATTTTTGAAAACGATACTCGCGGACGAGTCTGTGAGCGCGATATTTACACCTGTAGCTCAACGTGGAAGCGGTGCAGTCATGCCCGCTCTGGTCACCGATCCGACGGTATTGGATCAAGCTGATCCTTTGGCCCCGGCATTTCCATTAAATGCCGCACGACTGATATCGCGATTGACCCGGGGTGAATCTTCACGACAGGACGGACTGATCGTCGCCGTTCTCAGACCATGTGAAATTCGGGCCTTCATCGAATTGGTCAAGCTCAACCAAGGGAACCTGGATAGCCTGATTCTCATTGGAGCCGACTGCTATGGAGCATATACCAATATTGACTATCCAATTTTCGCCCACAACAAGACCGGGGACGATGCCACTTTGGAATTTTTGCATTCCCTCGGCGCTGGAAGTGATTCTGCAAAAGAGGTCGGATTGGCCAAAGCTTGTCAGGCCTGTGAACATCCTTCCCCGAAAGAGGCGGACCTGGCTATCGAACTCGTGGGGGCCGACATCTTCTCGTCCATCCCGGTAGCCGCTAAGACAGCACGAGGGGAGGGGCTGTTGAATCGTCTGGGTATGGTAGACACCGGGGAAACTTCGGCACGTCAACAGGCTCTTGAGGAATTGATTGCCCGGCGGATCGCTTATCGGGATGTTTTATTCGCAGAGACCGCCGAAGCCACTTCCGATCTGCACAAACTCAACGGCTATCTCAGTGATTGTATCAACTGTTACAATTGTCGCGTCGCCTGCCCGGTCTGCTACTGTCGGGAATGTGTCTTCGTTACCGATGTCTTCGAGCATCAGCCCTGGCAGTATCTGAGTTGGGCCAGAGACAGCGGAGCCATCAAGATGCCTACGGACACGATATTCTACCACCTCACCCGATTGGCCCATATGAGCACGGCTTGCGTGGGGTGTGGCCAGTGCTCCAACGCCTGTCCCAATGATGTACCTGTCATGCAACTTTTCAGGATGGTTGCCGCTGAGACACAAGAGGTTTTTGGGTACGAACCAGGCCGTAGCGTAGGAGATGCCCCTCCGCTCACGGTATTTCACGAGAAAGAATTTCCCGAATTGACTGGTGGTGTAGATTGATTCGTGGGGAAGTGTCGAAACGGAGGTTGTCATGAAAAAGAACTACGGAGCCCTGGTGGTCGGAGCCGGTATCGGCGGTATCCGGGCGGCCCTGGATCTGGCCGAGACGGGCCATGCCGTGGTCCTCATCGACAAACGGCCGAGCATAGGCGGCATTTTGACCCAGCTCGATCAGCAATTCCCAACTGATCATTGTGGAATGTGCAAAATGCTCCCTCTGACCGAGCGAGATTCTTCATCTCAGTTTTGCATGCGCAAGGGGCTCTTCCACAAGAATATCGATATAATGCTTTCCACGGAGCTTGTGAGTCTGGACGGCGATCCAGGTCGATTTCATGCTGTATTGCGGAAACGTTCCTCATTTGTAGATCCCCACAAGTGCATTGGCTGCGGCCGATGTGCTGAGGTGTGTCCGGTGCGCATACCCGACGAATTCAACGCCGGTCTGAGTCAACGTCCGGCTGTGCGTTTGCCCGTGCCTCATGCCATCCCCAATACCTATGCAGTCGACTTGGATAACTGCCAACGCTGCTGGCGTTGTTTTAAAGCCTGTCCGACCGGAGCCATCGATTTCAAGCTGGATGAACGCAAAGATTTTCCCATTCTGGTAGCCGATAGCGATCCGGAAACAGGGAAGAAACTCAGTGACTGGTTTGCCGACCTGAATTTCCCCATTCATGCTATGTCTACAGGAGAAAACGTCCTCGAAAAATTGGCGGCTGACGACCGTTACAAGCTTCTTTTATTGGATATGCACCTGCCGGATATGGATACAGAACGCGTCGTGCTGCGCAGTCTGGAAATACGTCCGGAACTGACCATCATACTTATGGTTAAAGACTCTGATCTGGAAATGGCACGCCAATTTTTGGGTAAGGGTGTTCGAGAGTTTTTGAGGAAACCACTTTCTCGCGGCCACACGGTTCCCTGGTTGGATAAACTCTACATGCGTATCGTTTCCGATACCACGTTGGCTTTGGATGTGGTTGCTGTGATCCTGGCCGGTGGCTTCGACTGTTATAATCCTGGACGTAACCCTTCTGGTGTCGCCGATGTCTTGGCTTACGGAAGCCATCCTGGGGTGGTGACCGCTTTGGAATTCGAACGCGATCTCAGTGGCACCGGCCCAGGGCGCGGAAAACTCATCCGGTCGGATACAGGGAAGCCTGTTCGTAAAATTGCTTGGCTGCAATGCGTAGGCTCCCGAGACACGAAGCTGAACGCGAATTACTGCTCATCTATCTGCTGCATGTTCTCCATTAAGGAAGCATTGCTCGCCAAACGGGTGACTGGAGGAGAGGCTGACACGGCCATTTTCTACATGGATATGCGTACATTCGGCAAAACACATCAGCGGTATCGGGATATGGCTGAACGTGAAGGGGGGATTCGGTTCATCCACGCCCGTGTTCACTCTGTGATCCCCGACCCAGAGGATGATGGTCAAAGTCTGCGTGTTGAGTATCTCAATGAAGCTGGAGAGCTTATCAGCGAATCTTTCGACATGTTTGTTTTGGCTACTGGTGTCCGGTCTCCGGAAGGTATTGAGCAATTAGCTAAAGCCACAGGCGTGGAACTCAATCCCTGGGGTTTCGTCCACACCCCTGCCTTATCGCCGGCCAGAACCAGCAAACTGGGTGTAATGGCCGCCGGGTCCATGGCTATTCCCAGCGATATCGCTCAATCGGTGATTTTGTCCGGGGCGGCAGCTATGGAAGCTTCGCGACTTATTTCTCTGTATGCCCCTCTTCGGGAAAGGAAAGCCGAAGCTGAACCCGTATACAGGGACGTGAGCCGGGAAACTCCACGTATTCTCGTCGCTCTGTGTTTCTCCTGTCCGATAATGGGCAAACGTTTCGGCCAGCAGGAGAGCGAATGGTTGGACAAACACCTGTCTAAACTTCAAGCCGTGTGCCAGGTCGTCCGCATTGAACGAGCCTGTACCCAACAGGGGTGGGGAGAAATCGAAGGATTGGTTAAGGAAAAAAATCCTAACCGGATACTCATCGGGGCCTGTATGCCCTATGCTTACGTGTCGAAGCTGCGCCAGTTAGGTCAGGCCACCGGACTTCCACCTGCGCTTATGGATGTCGTGGATATTTGTAGCCCCATCATGGGTAAACAGGTGGACACACACGATGAGGAAACGCTGAATGATCTCTTTTCCCGACTGAATATGGCCTCAGTCAAACTGCTTCGAGCCGATCCCTCGCCGTTGCCTCCAGCCCTGCCGGTCTCTCCTCAGGCTTTGGTCATCGGCGGAGGCTTAGCTGGAATGACAGCTGCATTAGCTATTGCGGACCATGGCTATGATGTGTGTTTGCTCGAAGAGAGCGAGAGCCTGGGTGGTGTGGCTATGAAGTTGTTTTATACTCTGGAAGGCCACGATCCGATCAAGTTCATGAGCGAACTGATTGAGCAAGTCGAGAAACATCCACACATCCGTGTTGTCAAAAATGGTCGATTGGCCCTTACACGCGGCCGGGCTGGTCACTTCCGGAGCGTTCTGACTACAGACGGTAATGTGATCAACTTGGATCATGGGGTCATCATCCTCGCGACCGGCGGACATGAGTCCAAAGTCTATGAGTATGGCTTGCGTGTACACAAAGCCGTTCATACTCAGCTCGAATTGGAACACAAGCTGGCCACGGGGGTTTTGGATACGGCCGCTCTGAAGAGTGTGGTTATGATCCAATGTTGGCGTTCTCGAGAAGAATCCCGCAACTATTGCAGCAGAATTTGCTGCGCCGGGGCGCTGAAGAATATTCTTTTTCTCAAGAAGAAGCATCCAAAGCTGCCTATTTATGTCTTTTATCGCGACATCATGAGCTATGGCTTCTCGGAATCGTATTACACCCAGGCGCGCAAGGCCGGAGCGGTCTTTATCCGATACGATCTGAAGAAGAAGCCTCAAGTGCTGCTGCAAGACGGCAAGCTGACCATCTTGGCTCGAGACCCTATTTTGGACAGAGCCATCGAAATTCATCCTGATATCGTTGCGTTGTCCGGAGGCATCGAACCCAACGACGTAAGCGAACTGTCCGAAATGCTCGACGTACCGCTCGACCAAGACGGTTTTTTCCAGGAGGCCGAGATCAAATGGCGTCCTGTTGATTTACTCAAACAAGGGATTTTCACATGTGGCCTGGCGCGAGCACCTGGAACCATGGTGGAAACGATTGCCTCGGCCAAAGCGGCGGCACAACGTTCCTTAAGGATACTCAGCGAAAAACGTCTCGTCTGCGGCAACATTGTCGCCGAAGTGCGCCACAGTCTGTGTTCGCGCTGCGGCAAGTGTATTGACGTCTGTCCTTACGGTGCGAGGCGCTTAGACATGGATCAGGATCGCATTGTTGTGGATGAACTGCTCTGTCAGGGATGCGGTTCCTGTGCGGCCGTGTGTCCTAACGGCGCCAGTGTTCTCCGGGGCTTCAAGGATAGCCAGGTTCTGTCCGTGATTGACGCGGCGCTAGTGGAAACAACCCGTTCGTCCCACGTAAGCGCAAGGGAGGAAAGACAATGAACGCCTTGGTCAGGGAAACCCTGCAAAGCCTGCAGGAAACAATGCGAGGTTGCATTCAATGCGGTACCTGCACTGCCTCCTGTCCAAATGCCTTCGCTATGGACGTCAGCCCTCGTCGTATGTGGCGTTTGCTTCTTCTGGGTTTATTGGATGAGGTGTTAAGCAGTAGAACCTTTTGGTTCTGTTCAACGTGCTATACCTGCACTCTGCGTTGTCCACGAGGGCTTCCTTTGACGGAGACTATCGGAGCGCTCAAAAGGCTGGCGGGGCAAGAAACCTCTGTAGGTGTCGACCAGAACGCGGCTTTCTATCGGACTTTTTTGGATAATATTCACAGGTACGGCCGGATTCAGGAAACAGACCTTATGCTTCGCTATTTCATTGCCAAACGCGACGTGTTTCTTCCGTTGCAATACGTACCCTTGGGCATGAAACTGATGAGGAAGGGAAAGTTACACATGCCCTCAACGGAGCGTCGGGGAAAACTTGACTCCTTGTTCAACTCCGTCGCGCGATTGGAGGACAAAACATGAAATACGCCTACTATCCGGGTTGCTCCCTAACGGGTACCGCCAGTGAATACGACGTATCCACTCGGGCAATACTGGCCGCCCTTGATATCGAGCTTACGGAACTTTCTGACTGGACATGTTGCGGGGCAGCTGCGGTCGAGTCTGTGAGTCATCTGCTGGCCTATGCCTTGCCCGCTCGTAACGTGGCCTTGGCCGAAACACAACTTCCCGGACAAGACATCCTCGCGCCCTGTAGCGCCTGCTACCTCACCCATCTTCGAGTTGTGCGCGAGGCTGAAGCGGACAAGGGACTTAAGAATGCCCTCAAAGAAATCATGTCATCCGAAGGACTTGACTTTCAAGGAAAGGCTAACGTGCGCCATTTATTGGACGTGCTGGTCACGGACGTGGGTGAAGCCAAAATCCGCGAACGAGTTACCCATCCGCTGACCGGCCTTCAGGTCGCACCGTATTACGGATGTCAGGCCATTAGGCCCTATAGGGTCTTTGATGATCCAGAACGGCCGGAGGTAATGACCGGCCTCGTTCAGACTCTCGGAGCAGATGTCATTGATTGGGACATGGGGGGGCGATGTTGTGGGGCCTCGCTTATGACCACCAAAAAAAATGTGGCACTGCCCTCTGTGGCCCGCATTCTGCGCTCTGCCCGAGAGGCAGATGTTGTCGTGACGGTTTGCCCTATGTGCCAGATGAACCTGGAGGCGTACCAGAAAGAGGCTCTTCAGGAAGGAGAAAGAAAGGACACTATAAGTATTCTCTATCTGCCACAGCTTGTGGGATTGGCCTTTGGAATGAAGGAAGAGGAGGTCATGCTTGGAAAAAATATGGCCGTAAATGCGACATTGTTCACCAGGATCGAACAGCAAAAACCGACAGTGGCTCCTTCCCCGACCTGATGAACCTCCCTGAGATGTCGGAAAGTTAGCAAGTATATTCAACCTGAAAAGATGGAGGTGGCGTATGTTTAAGGATATCCTGTTGGCGATCACCCCGTCGGCAATGTGCGAATGCGCGGCGGACTCGGCTATAGCATTCGCACAGCGTTTCGAAGCCAACCTGTACATCGTGCATGTTTGCGGTATCGAACAAGGCTGGGGCGAAATTGAGTTTATGGCCAGTTCCGGAGCCACTGAAAAGCTGAAGGCCAATATCGAGAGCTATTATGCTGAAAAGCTGAAGGGCGTATCCTCGTACCAGATTTTCGTGGTTCCTGGAATGCCGCATACCGAAATTCTTCGGTTGGCGCGTAAGCTTGATACTGACCTGATTGTCATGGGACCGCATACCAAGGAATATGCCGAAAAGCGAGCTCTCATGTGGGGGATGGCAGGCAGTACGGTGGAAAAGGTGAGCCGACACGCCCGTTGCCCTGTTATCATTGTGACCAAGGAAACTCCTTACGGAGAACAGAAGTTCTCCAACATCCTGGTGGCCACCGACTTCTCAAAGCAATCCCGATGCGCGGTCAATTACGGTGGACAAATGGCAAGGCAGTACAATGCGGCCCTGACTGTGCTTAACGTCCTTGATGTTTCTGGAAAGGGACAGACCCTGGCGCAGGATGAAATTGTCCGAGAACTCGAGGATCGCAAGAAGGAGATGATTGACAAGTACGCCCAGGGGCTCGCTGGTATCAAGAGCTGCACGTACGAGTGCTGCGAAGGCTCGCCTGCTATTGAAATTCTTAAGATGGCCAGAGGGATTAAGGCGGATCTGGTAATTATGGCTCACCATTCCAAGGAAGTCGATCCTGAACAGGCATTGCTCGGCAGCACCGTGGCTCAGGTGTCCATGAACTCGCTGTGCCCGACTATGAGCGTCAACCACCATTTCGATATGCGGTGCGGCCTCATGTACGACCAGGGCGGGGCCGTGACAGCTACTGGCTAAGAAAATCCTCGTCTGATCAACGCAGAAGACCATATGCCGGCCCGTTGATTGAAAACGGGCCGGTCAAGGGGGGGCGTATGGATATACAACACAATAGTGTCGATTTGGGAGGCCGGGAGCCCTTTGTTCTTGATGATCGGGGAAAAAGCCAGTTCCGAGAAAAAATTTTGGAACTTATACCAGAAAGCGGGAATATCGACATGTGTTTGACCTGCGGTCTGTGCGCAGCGGGCTGTCCCGCCACGGGACTGGCTGGCATGGATCCGAGAAAATTCGTACGGTTGGCGGTATTGGGTCTGGATGACGAGATTGCGGCCAGCGACTGGCCTTGGATGTGTACCATGTGTCGTCGTTGCGTCTATGCCTGCCCTATGGAAGTAGATATTCCCCAGCTTGTCTATTTGGCCCGAGCATGCAGACCTCGAGACGAACGCCCCAAAGGTATCCGTGGATCCTGTGATGTCGCTTTGAGTACGCCGACAAATAGTGCCATGGGGACTTCATCCGAAGATTTTAAATTCGTGGTCACTGATATTTTGGAAGAGGTACGCGATGCACAACCCTATTGCGGAGACATGGAGATCAGCATGGACCGCAAAGGAGCACATTTTTTCCTCAACCAAAATTCACGGGAACCGGTCACCGAACCGGATGAAATGGTTCCTTTGTGGAAAATTCTTAAGATGGTCGGCGCTGATTGGACATATGCCTCTAAAGGATGGGCTGCCGAAAACTATTGCATGTTTTTGGCTGATGATGAAGGTTGGAAAGCAAACCTCAAAAACAAGATGGACACCGTTAAGGAGCTGAATTGCAAGGTCTGGCTCAACACGGAGTGAGGACACGAATTCTACGCGGTCCGGTTCGGACTGCAAAAATTTGGACTGAAGGTGGATTTCCAGCTAGACAGCATCATTCGGTACTATGCCCGCTGGATCAGAGAGGGAAAGCTTCCCGTGAGTTCCGACTGGAATAGGGAGCTAGGCGTAAAGTTTACGATTCAAGATCCTTGTCAGTTAGTCCGTAAGTCCTTGGGAGATCCGGTTGCTGAGGATTTGCGTTTCGTGGCGAAAGCCGTAGTAGGGGAAGAAAATCTTCTCGAAATGTGGCCTAACCGAAGCAATAACTATTGCTGTGGCGGTGGAGGCGGTTTTCTCCAATCGGGCTTTACGGAAGCGAGACGTGCTTACGGCAAACGCAAGTTTGACCAGATTATGGCCACCGGTGCAGCTTATTGCATTACGCCTTGCCACAACTGTCACTCGCAAATTCACGATTTATCCAAGTACTACGGAGGAGGCTTCCATTCTGTTCACTTGTGGACCCTCATTTGTCTCTCTCTGGGTATTTTAGGAGAAAATGAAAGAGGATATCTCGGAGACGATCTCGCCGAAATCGGTCTTTAACCCGTATACTGCATAATGCCCCGAGTCATAAGACCTGGGGCATTATGCAGTATACGGGTTAGGTCGACTTTTTCTTATCGATCATACCCGAGGTGTTGAATAACGATAAACGACCTTGGCGAGCTGGAGATATTTCTCCATGAGCTGATCGCACATTTGTGTTGAATTTATTCCAGAGTCACTGTGAAAACTCGGATTGGAGACAACTGGTTTTTAACTCGCTCAAGCACTCACAGCCAGCCAAGGAAGTTGGGTAAGTACTTGGTCGCAACGTCCCCTTCCCATGCGGAATTTTGTAGTCTTTCACGACCGAACTGTAGACATGAGCACCATCTGTGCACAAGAGGCTTCCATCGGAAAGCAGCGGCGGCAATATGACGCCAATGGTAGACTTGTCTACGCTTTCAAGCTTCCAGCAACATTTTGTCACTGGATTCTGTTGCGGACGATCAGGCAATCCACCGTCTTTTGATATTATAAAGGCTTGCCCAAAACAATCCGGCGCAGAACAAACAAAGAATAAACAAATCAACCGTGTAGGGGAAAATATGTTTGCCGTTCACAGCCCCATGCAGCACATCCACTCCATACGTCAGGGGCAATACATAGGATAACGGCTTCAACAGGATGGGAAGTTTCTCTATGGGGAAAAAAAGGCCGCACAGAAAGATCATGGGAAAACGAAAGAAGTTGGAAAACGTCTGTGCCTCAAAAACTTCGTTGACCGCCACTGCGATGAACAGCCCCAAGAACGTTGAAGCCACAGCGATAAGGAGAACAGACGACACAAACAGCATCCAGTCCACATGTGCCAAATCAGTTAGGAATATGGCCATGATTACTGGCACAAACGCGTTGGCCATACCGAAGAGAATGGCTCCGCTCGTCTTGGCGAACATGAGCAACTCGAAGGGGATGGGGGCAAGCAGCAGTCGTTCGAAGGATCGGTTCTTTTTTTCAAAGGTCACCGTCACCGCCAACATTGATGTGGTGCCGAACAGAATTGATACGGCGACAACTCCTGGCAACAATTGCGGCACGCTTTCCAAGCCTTTCCCTGACCGGATGAAGAACATGGCGGTCCACGCCAGCGGGAAGATAAGGCCCCAGCTGATATTCGGCGGCTTCAGGTAATATGTCCGCATATCTTTGACCAGTATGTTCCAGTAGCTGATGAGCTTTTTCATGACCTGCCACCCTTCAATTCCTTCTCGTTGCGCAGCTCATTGGTTTCGAGTCCGGTAATTTGCACGAACACATCTTCGAGAGATTGTCTTTTTCTCCGGGCTTCCATCACTGTAAAGTGTTGCTCCTCAAGGATGCGGACAAGTGGCCCGACATTCACGGGACTATCCGCTTCAACTCGAATTGAGTGAAGGTCGGACAGTGAAAAGTCGATTTCCGGAAACGCGTTGGCAAGAACCTCCGGCAAGTTTTCGGGCAAGACCTCATTACAAGCGATCTGAAGTATATGTCGCGACTGGAGCGGCTGAATAAGATGCTGCGCTGAATCGATACACTTGATGCCCCCTGCGACTATAAATGCTATACGATCACACAGGCGCTCGGCTTCCTCGATGTAGTGGGTGGTCAGGAAAATTGTGGTTCCTCCATGGTGAAGCGTGGACACGAGTTGCCGGACCTGTCTGGCACTGGCCACGTCGATACCGGTGGTGGGCTCGTCGAGAAAAAGAACATCCGGATGATGGATGATTCCTGCGGCTATGGTCAGCTTACGCTTCATCCCTTTGGAATACCCGGCGAATTTACGCTTCGCCGCCTTTTCCAAACCGAAATCCTTTAGGAGCTTGCTGGCCCGGTTTTGGCGTTCCTCCTTTCGTATTCCATACAGTGCTGCACAGAAACATAAATTTTCGAATCCGGTGAGTTCCGGATAGAGGTTGCTTTCATCCGGAACTACGCCAATCAGGTGCTGTGCGGCCCGAGGGTTCCGTGTGCAATCTATTCCGCATATCCGAATTGAACCGGAGTCGGCTCTCGCCAGCCCGGTAAGCAGGTTGATAGTGGTTGTCTTTCCGGCCCCGTTGGGACCGAGAAACCCGAACAATTCTCCCTTGTGAATACTGAACGAGATGCCGTCTACCGCCTGCACCTCTCCGAAACATTTGGTTATGTTTTTGACTTCTACAGCTTCACTTTCCATTATCTGATCCTTGTAATCTTTATAGCTATGCTAAGAAAATATCCCCGATGCTTTTAAACAGAGTTATTTCAGCGGGTAAAGATGTTTCTCGGTGGAGAGATGTTCACACCCGGTTCACCGATAGGTTCACCGCAAAAGAAAAGGCCCGGTTATCTTGAAGGATAACCGGGCCAATGTATTGGAAATTTTTTGGTGGGCTGGAGGGATTTGAACCCACGGCCTCTTGAATTTATGAGGTCAGGAGTTCAATCCTCGTCAGTTTCACCCCGAATATATTTCAGGGCACGGTTTGTTGAAACGCTGACCGGCCCCCTGAAAAATTCGGTGGTGGAGCAGCCGGTTAATCATGGTGGAGGATGCAGTGTTGACTGAGCTGGGAAAAGTCTGTGAGAATTGGTGAATGAGGGGGGGCAGGCGCTTGATTGTGGGTCAAGGGAAGAGAAGAACGGTTGCTTCTGAATGAGTAGGGTGACGGAGAGGCATCATTTTGTGAACACTCATGTGAACAGCGAACAGAAGATTTTTCCAGAGAAAACAGGGGTTCCTGAGGGCTTTTGTGAACACCACAGTGAATACCGTTCCACCGAGCGTTCCACGTGAGTTGCCAAGCAAGTTGCCAAAATCGTTTGGCAACCGAGCGTGTCACGCACCACCTCAAGGCACCAGTGAAAAATGAAGTGGTGCCTAAGTTGAAAAGTACATTGCTTATGGCGTGGAAAGAAAAAAAGGATCCTTCCCATGCGTCAAAATATACGGGGGCGATTGAGCCTCAGGTTCACGCTAGAGAATCAAGTTTGAGAATAGTTCACTTTTCACAAATCGACTGTCTCGATATCCCTATGAACACTTATCTTTGCTCGTTTGGGTGAAAATGCAGCCGTATAAAAAATACACGCATGGCTTTACAAAATACGAGGACTTGGCCTTGGTTACCAGCAAGTTACCACTCTTGTTGCCAAGTAAGTTGCCAAAATCGTTTGGCAACCGACCGTGTCACGCACCACTTTAGGTACCACTGAACCTCCCCCGCCAGGCCTAAAGGCCGGGGGGGCAGGTACAAAGCTTTCGCATGTCTGTGAGCGTCACTTTTCGGTGAACCTTCGGTGAACCTGGATTCCCCAGATTCCTATGCTTTTCCAGCAAGAGTGTTCACTCGTGCCGAAATAAGTTGAAGAAAATCAACGCTTCGTAGTCGTTATCCAGGTATGGCATTTAAGTGGTTTCTCCAAAGAATTCCTGGCTATTACAGTGTATTAAGAGGTGCTATCATAGGCCTCTTGAACTTTGGTCAAGAGGGGTAGCAGCTATTTGGGACTTCCATCTCCAATGGGCACCTCCCACGCTATCATTTTTTGCACAAAAAGTAGTGCCTCATTTTATCTTTTAGTTTACAAAATGAGAAGAGAGACTACATTTGTAAACAAGGAGAATGAAGCCATGATCGGTGAACGATTGCATCGCGCACGAAAGGCCGCCGACCTGTCCCTGCGGAGTTTGGCCGAGGAGGTGGGTGTTAGCCATACGTGGATCAACAAGTTTGAGAAGGATCAAGCCATGCCTGATTCGACAACCCTGCTGAAGCTGGGCAAGGTGCTTGGCGTTCGGTCCGAGTATTTTTTCCGGCCTGAAAAGATTACGTTGTCGCAAGTTGATTATCGGAAGCAGAGTAGTCTTCCGAAAAAACGTTTGCAGGCGATTACACACGAAATTCTGGATCAAATTGAACGGCGCATGGAACTTGAGGGCTTGTTCCCCCAAACGCCTGTGGAAACCTTCACTCTTCCAGAAGGTCTGCCCGCCAAGATTCAGAGTTATGATCAGGTTGAGGTTGTTGCCAACCATGTCCGGCATCAATGGGACCTCGGGATGAATCCGATCCCGGTTCTAATTGATCTGCTGGAAATGAAAGGCATCCGCGTCTTTTGCATTGATGCCCGAGAAGACGCCAAGTTTGATGGCCTGCTGGCCTATGCGGCAGAATCTCCTGTTGTCGTTGTTGGGAAATATTGGCCTGGAGATCGCCAGCGTTTTACCCTGGCTCACGAGTTGGGACACCTTGTTCTCGCTAACCGTTTGAGTGACGAACTTGACAGTGAAAAGGCTTGTCATCGTTTTGCGGGGGCCTTTCTGTTTCCCGATTATTCGGTCAAAGCCTATTTAGGCCAGAAGCGCTCTTCTCTTGAATTTCGCGAGGTGCTGTCGCTCAAGCATGAATTTGGGCTCAGCATGGCCGCGATCATACGCCGGGCGCTTGATCTGGGAATCATCAAGGAAGGGTACTACAAGCACCTCAACATCCAGTTCGGAGAGAAGGGGTGGCGCAAATGTGAGCCTGGGGAGCCGGTTAATTCCGAGACGGGCAAGGTTTTCTGCAACCTTGTTTTCCACGCCCTTGCGGAAGAGTACATCGGGGACTCCAAGGCTGCTGAACTTCTCAGCCTTCCTTTGGACAAATTCCGTCGCTACCGTAGCATGGAAGAGATAGATGCTGCTCCTTGTCAGTGATGCGAATATCTTGATTGACATGGAGGAAGGCGGGCTGCTTGTCTCCATGTTCAGTCTCAAATGCCAATTCATTATTCCCAACATCCTTTTCGTTGAGGAGCTTTCCGAATTCCATGCGTATTTTCTGGACTATGGGCTGGAGCAAAGAGCATTGAGTGCAGAGTCCATGCTTGTCGCAATGGAAATGATGCAGTCCTACAGACACCCCAGCCGGAATGACCTCTTTGCACTGGCATTGGCCAAACAGGAAAATTGTTCACTTCTCACAGGGGATAAGCACCTGGAAATGGAGGCTGAAGAGGAAGGTGTGAGTGTCCACTGCAGGATATGGCTTGTAGAAGAGATGGTGAAGAGCGAAAAGATCACGATAAGTATCGCTAAGGCTGCGTACGAGAAGATGGAACAATCGGGACGCAGGTTGCCTTGGAAAAAGGCCATAGAACGGTTGGAAGACTGAAGCCGTGATCTGACTGTTCCCCCCACAACAATGAACGAATCTGAACCCAAAGATGAACTCAAGAAACTCCAGGATGACCTTGCGCTCCTGAAAGAAGAAAACTCACGCCTCAAATCTCTCCTCGATTCGCATGGCATTGCCTGGGAAGCGCCTCCTGCTCAAAACGAACAAGAAGTAGCCATTGCTATCTCTAATGATACCTGCACTGCGGGAATGACCCCATCTGAAAAGATAGCTCTTTTCAAGCGTCTCTTTCGCGGACGACAAGATGTATTCCCGTTGAGGTGGGAATCAGCAAAAACGGGGAAAGCCGGATATTCACCAGCGTGCAGCAATGAATGGCGGCCTGGAGTTTGTCATAAGCCGAAAGTGAAATGTGCTTTATGCGATAACCGGTCATTGAAACCAGTTACTGACGCCGAGATTTATGATCATTTGACGGGCAAGCAAACCATGGGTGTTTATCCGTTGTTGCCCGATGATACGTGTTTGTTTTTGGCTGTTGATTTTGACAAGGCTGAATGGCGCAAAGACGCTACGGCCTTCATGGAATCTTGCCATGAGATCAATGTCCCAGCGGCATTGGAAATATCACGGTCCCGTAATGGCGCACATGCTTGGATATTCTTCTCGGAAGCAGTTTCAGCTAGAGAGGCGCGAAGTTTGGGCACAGCTCTGATCTGTCATACCTGCGCTCGGTTGAGGCAATCGTCGTTGGAAAGCTACGACAGACTCTTCCCCAATCAGGACACTCTGCCCAAAGGCGGTTTTGGCAATCTCATCGCCCTTCCTTTGCAAAAGATACCAAGAGAAAGGGGCGGAAGCGTTTTTGTCCGTGATGATTTCACGCCTTATCCAGACCAATGGAGCTTTCTTGCTTCGCTGATTTCGTTGTCTCGAAGTGAGTTGGAGGATGCCATACTCCGTACAGCAGGCGGAAGGCATCCACTTGATGTCGTCTTGGCAAATCAAATTTTCATTCAAAAAGATAATGTGCCTCAACCGTTACTCAACAAATTGATACGCCTTGCCGCTTTCCAGAATTTGGAATTTTACAAAGCTCAGGCCATGCGAATGCCTGTTTGGGACAAGCCCCGCATCATTGGCTGTGCGGAGAACTATCCTCAGCATATTGGCCTGCCGCGTGGATGCTTTCCTGCTGTGCAAAATTTGCTGCAACTGAACGAGGTTGGAGCAAGAATTCAAGACGAACGACTGGCTGGAGCCCCAATTAAAGCACGATTCAGGGGCAACCTGCGGAAAGACCAAAAGGCAGCACTCAAAGACATATTGAAAAACGATGTCGGGACATTATGCGCACCCACCGCCTTTGGGAAAACGATTGTCGGGGCGGCGCTCATCGCCAAGCGAAAAGTAAGCACGTTGGTCCTCGTTCACCGGGCCAATTTGATGCGTCAATGGCAGGAGCGATTGTCATCATTTCTCGACCTTCCTTCGCCTCCCGGTGTGATAGGAGGGGGAAAGGACCTTCCAACAGGAAAAGTCGATATAGCGATTATGCAGTCACTCGGTAGAAGGGAGGACCTTGCGACCTTTCTCGATAACTATGGGCAGGTCATCGTTGATGAATGTCATCACATATCCGCCTATTCCTTCGAGGCCATTCTCAAGCAGGCAAAAGCCAAATATGTCATAGGTCTAACCGCGACTCCCATTCGACGGGATGGTCATCACCCCATATTATTTTTGCAGTGTGGAGATATCGTCCACAAGGCAAAGATGCCTGAAAACGCGCCCGTGAATCTTGAAGTCTTCGCGTATCAGCTTGATGCCCCACAAGATCTTCCCGAAGACTCCATCCAAGAAGTTTTTCGCATCATTGTTGAAGATGAAAAGCGGAACAATATAATCATCCAGCATGTCCTTAAAGCATATGAAGCAGGTAGAAAAATACTTCTCCTGACGGAGCGGACAAGACATCTCCAAATCCTTCAGGAGTCTCTTGAGCCCCAGTTGGAGAACTGTTTTGTTTTACATGGCCGCATGACTGCAAAACAACGCTCTTCAGTGTACAGCAGGCTTGTAGGTGAAGGCTTTGATCATCCGCCGCTTGATACGCTCTTCCTGGCGATGCCTATTTCTTGGAAGGGAACGCTTCAACAATACGCAGGGCGTCTTCACCGTGAGCACTCCCTCAAACAACATGTTCGTATTTATGATTATTGTGAGCATGACCATCCCCAGCTTGCACGGATGTGGAATAAACGATTGAGCGGGTATAAGTCGATGGGGTATGAAGTTGTGGATCAGTCGATGGGGCCTAAGGCAGGCGCTTCACCCTTGCCTCTCATTTAGGCAAAAAAGGGGGAAAGTCTTTCTGAATGAGGGACAGGGAAAGGGCCGTTTTCCCGCGAAAGGGTAGGAATAGGGTAGGAAAAAGAAAAGGCCAGTCTTTTAAACCAGCCTTATTCTTAAGAAATTTATGGGGTGACTGATGGGACTTGAACCCACGGCCACCTGGGCCACAACCAGGTGCTCTACCAACTGAGCTACAGCCACCGTGCGAGCAGACTTTTTAGGTAAACTTGCTGCGGTCGTCAATATCTTTTTTCATTTTTTTAAAAAAAATCTCCACTCTTGCGCGGGGTGAGTGATGCCGGTATGCATTTGAGCGGTTGCGGCTGGTGTCTGGCCGCTACGTATTCGCCATAACCCAAGAAGAAAGAAAACAAGGAACAGGCGACCATGGACAAACTTGTTATCCGGGGCGGTCTTCCCCTTTCTGGCCGCATTGCCGTCAGCGGCTCCAAAAATGCCGCCTTGCCTATTCTCATGGCTGCACCGCTTATTGATGGCGGTGTGTGCTATGAAAACGTGCCGCGGTTGCGCGATATTCATACCACCTTGCGTCTTTTGACCTTACTCGGTTGTGAAACCGAATTTGAAGGCAATACGGTGCAGGTCAAGCAAGCCAACGAGTTGCAATTTGAAGCACCATACGACCTTGTGAAAACCATGCGAGCTTCGGTGCTGTGTTTAGGTCCGCTTCTCGCGAGACTTGGCAGAGCGCGTGTTGCCTTGCCCGGCGGTTGCGCCATTGGTGCACGCCCGGTCGATATGCATTTGTCGGCTCTGGAGCAGATGGGAGCCCGTTTCGATCTTGATTCCGGCTATATCGATGGTCGTTGCAAGAAGTTGCACGGTGCCCACATTACTTTTGATTTTCCCACCGTCGGCGGAACAGAAAATCTTCTCATGGCCGCCAGTTTGGCGGAGGGCGAAACCATTTTGGAAAACGCCGCTCGTGAGCCCGAAGTATGCGATTTGGCCAATTTTCTGAATGCGTGCGGAGCCAAAATTCATGGGCACGGTACGAGTGTCATTACTATTCAGGGCGTGGATTCGCTGACATCGTGCACGTATCCCATTATGTCCGATCGCATTGAAGCAGGAACATATATGGTTGCCGCAGCGATTACCGGTGGCAGTCTGGAACTGGTGAATTGCCCAACGCATGCCTTGGAAGCCGTCATTCATAAATTGCGTGATATGGGAGTCCATATACAAGACGACAGCGATGATGCCATTGTGGTCACGGCTCGTAAAACCGTACGTTGTGTTGACGTAACGACGTTGCCATATCCAGGGTTTCCAACCGATATGCAAGCGCAAATCATGGCGCTTATGTGTGTCTCCGAAGGGGCAGGCACCATCAAGGAAACCATTTTCGAAAATCGTTTCATGCATGTACAGGAGTTGGTTCGATTAGGTGCTGATGTGAAATGCACAACCCGAACGGCCTTTGTTCGCGGAGTCGAACATCTTCAGGGCGCTCCAGTCATGGCCTCGGATTTACGAGCCAGCGCGTGTCTCGTTCTTGCTGGGCTTGCGGCCAAAGGCACCACTGAAGTTCAGCGTATTTATCACCTTGATCGCGGATATGAGGCTATGGAAGAAAAACTCCGGTCTGTCGGAGCCGACATTACTCGCGCCAAGGAGGCGTGATACCAGCTGTTCGATTTCTTCTCATGACGGAATTGATATGACACGCCATGCCACGAGTTCGGAAGTAACGCCCGGCCTTGTGGCGTGGCAGTTTTTTTTTCTCGCTTGGATTTTAGGGTGTTATGCCACAGCAGATGGTTGGGGAGCCTGTCTCGGGTTCCTGCTGTTGGTCGGATTAAATAGACTCCTTTCAACCAGGCAATGTTCCCTCATTATCTTTTCAGCCTGTTTTCTTCTCGGGATTACTGTGGGTGTCTTGAGTCTTCCTGCTATACCACAATCTTTTCCCCCCTGGGTGGAGTCAAAACATCCGGTTCGAGTACAGGGTGTCGTTGTTCGTGTTGAACGGAAGCCAGATCAACGATTCGACGTTATTTGCCGCGATGTGCACCGCGTTGATGGTAGCAAGGACACGTTGCCGGAAAAGTTGGTTCTGACCATGCGTTATCCGGAAATTGTTCCCTTCTCCGGAGATGTCGTGACGTTTACTGATCGCATAGAACGAATACGCGGTCTGAAAAATCCTGGGTGCTTTGATTACGATTTGTACCGACAGCGGCAAGGTATTTTTACCCGAGCCTATCTCAAGCAAGGGCAGGGTGCTGTTGAGATCGTACGGCATAGTGGTTCCAAAGACCGCTTTCGCCAAGCGATAGAGCACCTTTTGTTGGGTGAAAATCATGAGCTCGTCAATCAGGGAAATGCGGTTTTGCTCGCCTTGTTTACCGGGGATCGTTCAGCACTTTCCCATCAGGTGGTTGATCTTTTTCGTCGTGCAGCCTTGGCGCATACGTTGGCGTTATCCGGTATGCACGTCGGTATGGTGGCGTTGCTTGGTTTCGCGCTTTCATATGCCATCGGGTATATACGACCACAGTGTTTTCTTTTTATCCCGCGTGCCAAGCTCGGTGTGATTTTAGCATTTCCCGTTGTTGCAATATATATTTGGCTCGGAGGTTTTTCGCCGTCATTGCTGCGGGCCGGGCTCATGTTTTCTTGTTTCGGCCTTCTTATGTTGACAAACCGAAGACATGTTCTGCTGGATGGCCTTTTCGCCGCATTCGCCGCCATTGTCTTTGTTGACCCCCAAGCCGTTTTTGACGTTCGATTGCAACTATCGGGACTTGCTGTGGCAGGCATTGTCTGTTTCTGGCCTTTGGGTCGGCGTATACGCCGCAAGGCATTGCTCTTTTTGTCTGATCACGGTTGTCACTCGGCAATACAAACGTTTTTCAACGGCATATTCTCCCTGCTTTGGGTTTCGCTGTGCGCGCAAATTGCCGTTTTACCCGTGACCGCTCGGACATTCGGTGAAATATCACCGCACATTCTCCTGAACCTGGTATGGCCACCTCTCTTGTCATGCGTTGTGTTCCCTTTGACCTTGGTGTCTTTGATTCTTGTCTTTGTTTTTCATACCGCAACCCTTCCGGCTATTCTCGTCAACATGGCCGCAACAATTTGTCAGTTCTTTATTGATGGACTCTTTGCGCTCGATACAACCGGCTTGCTTGATCCTGTCGTTGTCTGGAGACCGACGTGGCCTGCCATTATCGGATATGCATTATTATTGATTGCGTTAGGTGCCACAATGGGCCGGCGAAATGCTCAATACTGCCGATACATTGCCATTGTCGGCATTCTTTTGGTCCTTACTCCAGCTTTCGTCGTACGTCTGGGTGCCAACCGCGACCATGTTGTTGTCCGTTTGCTTGATACCGGACAAAGCCAAAGTCTTGTTGTGGAATACGGATATGACCAACGTATATTGATTGATGCGGGGGGTGGGTTCGGTTCTTTTGATGCTGGACGATTTGTCGTAGGACCATATTTGAGTAATGGACGGGAACCTCATCTTGATATGGCCATATTGAGCCATCCAGAGTCTGATCATTTTGGTGGATATCCTTATCTCCTACGCGCTCTTCGCATTGATGGTTTTTATTGCAATGGTCGGTCGGCTCCTTCGCAATCTGGACGACATTTTCTTCACGACCTTCGTTATTCGGGAATCCCGATACATACTCTCCACGCCGGTAATGATCTGTCACTCGGCTTTGGACTACATCTCGAAGTCTTACATCCAACTTCTGAGTTTTCAGGATCTGCCAACGATGAATCACTTGTTGTACGATTGACAAAAAATGGGGTGGGACTCGCACTTTTTCCTGGAGACATAGAAAAACGCGGACTGGAGTTACTACGAACTTCGGCTCGGGATGAAAAAGCTGCAATTCTTGTATTGCCGCATCACGGAAGTCGTACAAGTATTGATGAGGCATGGTATCGTCGTGTTCGTCCGTCGATTTGCCTGGCTTCGGCCGGCTATTGGAGACACGGGGTCTTGCCGTCGCCTGAAGTTTTGAGCTTGATGGAGGCGTTGCCATGTCGAACATATGTTACGGCAACTCATGGTTCTGTGGCTGTCGAATTTGATGAAAATGGAACCGTCGTTGCTGTTGAAACGACTCGGTAACTCCACTGTCGCAGTATCATGGTATTCTTTCTCACGTGCAAGAATTTTTGTATATAAATTAGTAAACTTGATTTATTAAATCGATATAATCATTATCAGCCTTTCTTTTATGCAATATTTCTCCAAACATATCGACATGTCCGAACAGACGACGTATGATCCTGGCGAGTTTGTCGGGGCGGCCATGCAGCATGCGCTGCTTTGTTCAAATGCGAATTGTTCGCTATGCTGAACAAGCCTCTCATTTTAGCTGATTTGGCAATCAATACCAAATGTTTCGAATACAACACCGTTTGACCCAAGGAGGAAACCATGCCGCTCGTATCTCCCAAAGAGATGTTTGCGAAAGCCTACAATGGTGGATTTGCCGTTGGTGCATTCAACGTCAATAATATGGAAATAATTCAAGGTATCATGGAGGCTGGTTCAGAAGAGAATTCACCTCTTATTTTGCAAGTATCGGCAGGTGCTCGCAAGTATGCCGGCCAGAATTATATCATCAAACTCATGGAAGCCGCATTGGAAGTGACGGATCTGCCTGTCGTTCTCCACCTTGATCATGGACAGAATTTTGAAATATGCAAAGAAGTCGTTGATGGTGGATTCACTTCTGTTATGATTGACGGTTCGCATCTTCCTTTTGATGAAAATATTGCATTGACCAAGCAGGTCGTTGAATATGCTCACGGCAAAGGAGTCTGGGTCGAAGCGGAACTTGGTCGTTTGGCCGGTGTTGAAGACGAAGTGCATTCGGAAGAGAATGTGTATACCGATCCCGATGAAGCCGTAGAATTCGTTCAACGGACGGGATGTGATTCCTTGGCCATTGCCATCGGAACAAGCCATGGTGCCTACAAATTCAAAGGCGAAGCCAAGCTTGATCTCGAGCGTCTCGACACAATCAGTAAAATGATGCCGAACTACCCGCTGGTTCTGCATGGTGCTTCAAGTGTCCCGCAAGAATTCGTTCAAATGGCCAATAAGTACGGTGGGCAAATCGGTGATGCGAAAGGCGTCTCGGAAGAGCTTCTGCGTAAAGCGGCCGCTTCCGGAGTATGCAAGATTAATATCGACACGGATATCCGGTTGGCAATGACAGCGACTATTCGCAAACATTTCGTTGAAAACCCAACCGATTTCGATCCTCGCCAGTATCTCAAACCGGCGCGTGAAGCCGTGAAGAATATGGTGAAACATAAAATTAAAAACGTGCTTGGCTGTTCTGGACAAGCTTAGTCAGTATCGAGTTTAAACCAACGTGATATCGTATATCGAGTGCTCGTTGGAGGTCTTTGCGGCGTTCTTCTGAAGTGTGGGGCGATGGGCGCCGTTTTATTCCAGTCTAAGCGTACCGTGGCCGACACGGTATGCTATGTGTGGTTTGGGGAACATGGCGACCAGGTCGACATGTGATCGGCATTGTTGCTGAGTGAAGTGCTACAAAGACGCCTGCACGCTGTCGAAGGACTTTTCCAGGAGGAAGAGAAATGGCTTTGAAGATAGGTTTGAATGGATTTGGCCGCATCGGTCGGTATCTGGTGCGTCTGCTCCACAATGATTCAAAATTCGAAATCGCGGTCATCAACGCTCGCGCCAGCAATGAAGACCTGGCCAGACTGCTGAAATACGATTCTGTTCACGGCACCTGTACCTTTGACGTCGGTTACGATGACAATGGTCTTGTCATTGGTGGAAAATCGGTTCCAGTGACGCGCAATGCTCCGGCTGACTGGAATTGGGGAGCCTATGGCTGTGATATGGTCGTCGAAAGCACCGGAAAATTTGTCGACCGTCAGTCATGCGAAAAACATCTTGCCACTGGTGTCAAGAAAGTCGTTATCAGTGCCCCCGGAAAAGATGCCGATGTCACTATTGTGACAGGCGTCAATAGCGGGGATTACGATCCGGCAAAGCACTGTATTATTTCTAATGCCTCCTGTACAACGAACTGCCTGGCTCCAGTTGCGAAGCTCGTCAACGATGGGTTCGGTATAAAACATGGCCTGATGACGACAATTCATGCGTATACGATGAGTCAACGTATTCTCGATGGATCTCACAAGGATCCTCGTCGAGCCAGAGCTGCTTGTATGTCCATGATTCCGACCACAACGGGGGCAGCCCGGGCCGTGACCATGGTTATTCCAGAACTGAAGGGTAAACTGGACGGTATGGCTGTTCGGGTTCCCACTCCCGATGTTTCCATTGTCGACCTTGTCCTGGAGTTGGAAAAACCGACAACGACGGAAGAACTCAACGATATGTTGAGAAAAAATGCCAATGAGCACATGGGATTCAGTGATGAGCCCCTGGTTTCCATCGACTACACAGGCGACACACATGGTGGTGTCATAGACGGCCTGACAACGTCGGTCATTAATGGAACCATGGCCAAATTGCTTATTTGGTACGACAACGAAGCCGGTTTTACCAACCAGCTTGTTCGTTTAATCAGACTCGTCGGCAAAGATATCTAAATATCCAATTGCCGCCTGATGAAGAAACGCGGTCTGCCCGGCATCTGTTGCTGGACAGACCGCGTTTCTGTGCATCAAGTATTTACGGTTGATTTTGGGAAACCGCTAAGCAGCGTTGATACGATTCTTCACATAATTTCAGGCATTCTTTTTGGGCGTCGCCATCTTTTGAAGCGCAATCCGCTTTGCAGGCGGCGTCTCCATCCGCGCATTCTTTTTTGAGTGTCACCCCGATCTCGAGTTCTTTTTCCGTATCTATAACGGGATTATCAGGGGGATACATCGAGTCTTCAGTAAAACCAATATTTGGCACAGCCAAAAGGATAGCCACGGCAACAACAAGATGAGAAACATGTTTTCGAATATGCATGATGAACTCCTTTTTAGATGACACTTCAATTCAGAGGCTAGCAACCACGAGAATATGATTTCAGGCCAATTGAAGACGTTTGAAATTTAGGGCGTCTTTGCTAGGATGCGCTGCTCGCGTCGCATCCGACGCATAAAACGATCAAGACGACTTCGTTAAGGATAAATGGATATGCCGACATTAGTATTCAACCAGGAAAGGGCCGGGGTCAAGAGTGGTCTAGGGGGGCTTTGCGCTGTTTGTGCGGTTTTCATCGGACTCCTCTGTTTTGGAGGATGCTCAATCATCCAGGAGGAGTTGACTCCTTCACCAAAGCCCGCTGCAACACCTCAACGAGATATTACATCGCTCTCGGATTTACGCCGTGATGTCGGGAACTTTCAGACCTTACCGGCCGATTCTCGGCAATGTGAATGTAATCGTGCGCTGTTACAGGAACTTGAAGACCTGGTTTCAGATAGACAAAATACGGTTTTGGCCATCAGTGAAGTCGTCGATAATGTTAAATCACAAAAACTGACGTGGAGAAGTTCGTGTCGCGGGAATACTGTGTGCCCGGATTCGGCTTATACCATTATATATAAACGTATCCCCGTTGACCGCCTTGAACGGGATCGTTTGCCGTTTCGAACGGATTTTATCCGTGGGGTCAAAGGGCGGTCTCAAAAAGCCAAGACCTGCAATGCAATGGATAACCTGGCTTCAGCATTAATCAATGATGTGGCCACAGCGAAAGCAAATAAAGAATTCTTCTTGCTGTTTCGTGTCCAGGAACTAGGCAAGCAATCTATTCCCGGAGTGGAGCTCATTACAGCTACGATGCCGATTCCTGTCTGGACGTCTCTGGAATCCGGAGTGTCTCGCACCGAACAAAATCCACCGGCTGCATTGCCCGAAGATCAAGTTTTGGAGCATGCCACGCCATCATATGGGATAGCTGAGGATGCGGGGGACAGTCGGCAAACGCAATCTTCGTCAACAGAACGCTATACGGTGGTTTTTCAGCTTGCCGCTTTGGGAACACAGGATGCTGCCAATCGTTATGTACGTATGCTCCGTCGTGACGGGTTTGTCCCTGTTGTCGAGCCGGTGGAAGTTGAGAGTACGACTTTGTACCGTATTCTTGTGACGGTTTCCGGCACAAATGATGAGATAGACCAAAAAATGAAAAAGACCGGGGTGTTGGACCCCATTGTTCGTTCACGGACAAAACTCAATCCTGCATAATGATAAATACTCTATCGGCAACCATGCCACAATGTTCTGTCATAGATGAGGAAAATGCGGATAGCTCAACGGCTTTTCGTATCTTCACACTCGGTTGCAAGATCAACCAATATGAAAGTCAAGCTGTACATCAAGCACTTGTGGCTCGGGGAGCTCATGAGGCTGAAAACGGAGAGTCTCCTTCTCTCGTTGTGATCAATAGCTGTGCGGTAACGGCCAAGGCTGTTGCTGATTCCAGACAGCTTGTGCGTCGCGTCGCACGAGATTGGCCTGATGCGACGATTCTCGTTTCAGGCTGTGCGGCCCAAACCACACCGGAAATGTTTTGTGCAAAAGCTCTCGATATTGATGATTCATTCCCCGATCGTATTCAGGTTATGGACCAGTGCGCAAAAGCTGAACTGGCAGGAGAGCACCAGATTATCATGGGGCCGCTGACAGCTTTTGGACGATCGAGACCCGTGGTAAAAGTCCAAGATGGGTGCATTCAACACTGTTCATATTGTATCGTCCCGCTGGCCAGATCATCATTGGCGTCCAAGCCGGCCGATGCCGTCATCAGTGAAGTGCGTCAACTCTTTCTGGCTGGGTATGGGGAAGTTATTTTAAGTGGTATTAACTTGCGACTGTATGGATATGACAAGCCAGAGCGAAGTGATTTTTTTCATCTCCTCGCCGAAGTCGACGCTACTCTTGCTCCTGAGTTTGCCGGTCGCTCAAGGATTCGTCTCAGCTCTCTCGATCCTGCTCAGCTAACGGAATCAGCGTTGGATATATTAGCTGGCTCACGCCTTGTTACACCCCATTTGCATTTATCCATGCAAAGTGCTGACCGTGATGTGTTGAGAGCAATGGGGAGGGGCCATTACTCTCCTCAAAAAATCTTGGAGCGTCTCCATGACGTCACGGCATTTTGGCCTGTGTTCGCTTTAGGTGCGGATTTTTTAGTTGGGTTTCCTGGAGAGACCGACGATATGTTTGACCGGACCTTGAAAACAGTGATGGATATGCCATTGACCTATGCCCATGTCTTTCCGTATTCGAAGCGCCCGGGAACACGAGCGGCAACTTTTTCAGGACAGGTCTCGGCGTCTGTCAAAAAAACACGAGCTGCCGCTCTGCGTCGTGTTGCCGCAGATGCGAAAGTCGCTTTTATTCGTCGCGTTGCATCAATGTCGCATTTGACTATGGCGGTTGAACGAACAGCTCCCGTTCATGGAGTGTGCGAATATTATGTTGAATGCGCGATGTCACAAGATATTCAACTGAAAGGGAGTGAATGCGCAGGCCTTATATCGGTCACCCCCCTCACCGCAACAGATAATAGCATTTTAGTTCAGCCAGAGGAGAGTGTTTCCAGTTCGGGGAGCGATGTATGAGTACACCCCGAATTCCCGTTCCAGCCCAACTTATGATGTCTGTGATGTCAGCGCAGTGGGACGAGGTGTGGCCCGAACTCAAGGAACGTCTTGAAGAACATTTCGGGACTATTGACTATGAGAGCCCGTGTTTGCCTTTTGATCATACGTCATACTACAATGCGGAACTTGGAGAATCGATTTCCCGGAAATTTGTTGGTTTTAAGCAGTTGTTTCAGCAAGATACACTTGTCGACATCAAGCTGTACACAAATCAGCTTGAAAATCATTTCGCTCGGTCCGATAATCGACGACGAGTGAATCTTGATCCCGGATTTATAACTCAGGAACGCCTTGTTTTGGCTACTGGGAAAAACTTCACGCATCGCATTTATCTTGGTCAAGGAATTTTCGGCGATCTTACTTTGATGTATCAGGGAAAGACATGGCAAGTCTTTCCCTGGACTTTCCCCGACTATAAAAGCAAAGAAACCCAGGCACACATAACGGCTCTTCGCCGAATGCATGCCTTCAAATTAAGGAGCAACCATGCCGACGAGCATGACCGGATTTGGACGATGTCTGATTGAAGATGACGGTTTTACCCAGTTATGGGAGATTCGTGGGGTCAACAGCCGTTTTCTTGATATTAAATGGCGATTGCCCGTATTCTTGCGCAGTCACGAACAAGCGTTGGAAAAGATCGTTCAGGCTCATGCCGGACGGGGAAGAGTTGAAATTTCACTTATTTTTCAACCTCAACGTGCTGATCTCTTATCCATTACATTGGATAAACCAATGGCACGGGCGATGTTCGAGCAGTTGTCCAGTCTCGCACAGGATATGAATATTCCCTATACTCCTGATATTAACCGTTTGCTCGATACGTCGTTTTTATGGCGCGATGCCGGAGAAAATACTGATCCGAAACTTGTTGAAAAGTTGTCGTTCGGTCTTGCCCAAGCATTGGAAGATTTTCGGGTGTCACGTGATCGCGAAGGCCAACTGTTGGCCGATGATATTATTGCTCGGGTCATGCGCATGCAAACCTTATTGGATGACTTGAAAACGCGCGTTCCTGTGCTGAAAAAAGACAAAACCGATGCTTTGGTTGAGCGTATCAAAACGGCTCTTGAAACCGTCGGGATGCAATCTTCCGAGGAACGAGTTCTTCAAGAGGTCGCGATCCTGTCCGATCGACTTGATATCACCGAAGAGTTGACTCGATTGACTGGACATCTGGAGCAGTTACGCTCCCTTTTGCAAGACAATGATCATATCGGCAAGCGATTGGATTTTCTCTTGCAAGAGTGCTTCCGTGAGATCAATACGTCTGCCAATAAGGCACAGAGTCTTGAAGTAAGTCAGATTGCCGTAGAATTTAAGGCCGAACTTGAAAAATGTCGTGAACAGGCGCAGAATATTGAATAACCGACCTTTACGATAAATTCGAACAGAACCGGAGACCAAGTTTAGGTCGCCGAGGGGATCTATGCAAAAAAACGGACTGCTCAATATCGGGTTCGGGAACTTTGTCGTCAATTCGCGTGTTGTTGCGATCGTTAACCCCGCATCTTCACCTATGCGCCGTCTGCGTGAAGATGCGCGGAGCGGGAACCGACTTGTCGATGCCACTCAAGGACGCAAAACGCGTTCAATTATTATTACCGATTCCAACCATGTCATTTTGTCAGCTATTCAGGCCGAAACCATAAGCCAGCGGTTTAGTCAGGAGGAACCGGACAATGAAGATTGAACGTCGTGGTGTCATTCTTGTTATTTGCGCCCCCTCAGGTACAGGCAAAAGTACTCTCATTAAGCGGTTAATGAAGGAATATAGTAATATTGCTTTTTCTGTGTCGTGCACAACACGTAAGCCTCGAGCGGGGGAGGTTGATGGCAAAGACTATCATTTTTTAGACAAAGACGAATTTTTGCGACGTCGCGACGCTGGTTTTTTTGCTGAGTGGGCTAATGTCCACGATAATTTTTATGGAACCCCGAAACAGGCCACGCTTGATTTTCTTGAGCAAGGACGAGACTTACTCTTTGATATTGATGTGCAGGGAGCAAATCAACTCCGACAAAACCTTGCACAAGGCGCATATATTTTCATTGTTCCACCCTCAAAGAAAGTATTGGTCGAACGACTTGTCGGTCGTGCAACTGATGCTCCAGAGGTTATTGCCAGACGTTTGGACAATGCTCGTGCAGAATTAAATGAAGCACGTCATTTTGATTACATTATCGTAAATGATGTGCTTGAACTTGCGTACTATGACTTACGTGCCATCTATTTGGCCGAGCGAACGAAACGCGAATCTTTGCCGGGGGTGTTGGATCGTTTGCTTGCCGAATGGTAAGGACATACTGTGAGAATGGACTTCCGTGAATTATTTCTGAGGAAAACGGAATTATGTGTTTTATTGACAGAAACGGATGTTTGGTGATTGTCGGTTCGATGAATGTACGATAGATTCAGTTTGCGCGGAGCTGAGACCTAACAAGAGTAGAGTTTCGTTTTAAACCGAATATTGCCATGAAGCAGAGAAATAAGGGGCAAGCCATGACTGAGCAGGGTGAAGACAGAACATCTGTCGACAAAACACCTCAAAAAGACCCGGATCTTGTTCGAGGAATGGTCAAAAAGCTTGGCAAACAGGAAAATATTAAAGGCGTTTTTTCCAGTCAATCCATCCAAAAAATTGGAACGGGAACGACAACACGAAAAACGATTCAGAAAACGTTTTGGTTTGTTGAGCAAAAAGATGTGAATCTCTTGGAGATTCAACCGCTCAATAAGAACTATATTCCATCTGGACCGAAACGAAAAATCACAATGGATGAATTGCTCGATAAGTTTTCACCCGAGCCGGAATTTTATGTCCAAACCGTTTACCCTAAAATTCGAGAATTAGATCAGACGATTTCCAAAGGGGAATCACACCGGAAAAAAGGCGAAATTTTCAGTGCCGAACTTGAATTCGACCAAGCCTTGGCGGTGGATGAAGAGAATGTCCGGGCAAACTTTGGGCTGGGATTGACGTACCTTGATCGAGGGGAAACTCATAAAGCGCAGGATATCTTTGAACGGCTTGTGCGGCTTGATGCTGCCTTTGAGCAAGAACATAAGCACTTATTCAATGAGTTTGGCATCAATTTGCGCAAAAATAATATGCATGACCAAGCTCTAGAATATTACAAACGTGCCGAAGAATTGGCAGACACAGATGAAAATCTGTATTATAATATTGCTCGAGCGTTTTTTGAGAAAAAGAGTATTGATGAATGTTTTCAATACTTGGCGAAATCGTTGTCCTGTAATCCCAATTTGATGGAAGCGAAGAAATTCATCAAGTATCTTGTTGATCAGAACTTGCTCAGCGAGGAAAATAAATCCCATGCAGTCCCTCTTATTGCTGATCTTGCCGATACAGCGCCAGCGTCAAATTTAGGAGAGGTGACAAGAAAGAGTGGTGACTCTTCACGGCCCAGGCCTAAAACAAGTTTGAAGATCGATCTCTAATCGTTTTGTAGAAAGAATATGAATCACGAACGCGGACAACAGTTTCTTTTGGAGTTACCAAGTCTCAAGCACGACTTGCCATATTCATCGGCAATGTTAAGTACATTGTTTGTCCAAACCGATTCTGGTTCAACGGCGAGCCTTCATGATGTGGCCGAAACCATAAACCAGGACCAGGGCTTGACCATTAAAGTCCTGCGATTGGCTAATTCGGCATTTTATGGCTTGCAGTCTGAAGTCAACACCGTGTTACGAGCTGTCTCAATTCTCGGACTTAATGAAATCCGTACATTGGTTCTTGCCCTCGGGGTGTCATCGTTGGCCCGAAAAGCTATCTTCCCTGATGGTTTTGACTTGAAGCAATATTGGACGCACCAATTGAGTGTTGCCGTTATTGCGTCCGAGCTTGCCACGCGCCAACCAGATCTCGATGCGGATAATCTGTTTACATCGGGTGTTCTTCATGACGTCGGCAAAATCATAACGGCTTTGCATCGCAGTGATGACTTCGCAGCAATCTATCATATGGTGCATGATGAAGCGATGAGCTATCCCGATGCGGAAGACCAGTATTGGGGGTTGGAACATGGGGTCATCGGGTCCATGGTCCTTAAATCCTGGTATTTACCTGAAGAATTGACCGAGCCGGTGAATTGGCATCATTCACCAATACATGCCCCGTCATTTAAAAAACAGGCCTTAACTCTATGTACAGCTGACGCTTTGGCTCATCTCCTTGACGACCCAGAGTATCCGCATAATTGCCCATGGCAAAGGGTTGTTTCCAAATTTGGACTGAAGGAAGTTGAAGCCGTCGAAACAATGAGCGCTGTGTTGGAGTCTCGAAATATTGAACAACTTGCCCAGGCTCTTATGTAATCAAGACGTCGTGCTCGTTTGTGCTTGCCTGTACCTCTTTTCTTCCCTCTTTTCTATCCATTCATTGTGATTACTGATAGAGCCCTCATAGACCAATAGGGGCAAATGGAGTGGTGACATGACCAAAAATTGGGTGTTGCGCGTAGGACATGCTGCCCCTGTAAATTTTACACAATGGGCCAATTCGTTGGGCATTCGGGAATTGACAGCCAGCTTGCTATGGGCTCGTGGGTTATCCGGAATAGACGAGATGGATGTCTATCTGAGTCCGGGGTTGCGTCACCTTATGGCCCCTTCGCTTCTGCCGGGAATGGATGCGGCCGTCAAAACCATCGCAGCGTGTCTCGATCGGGGAGGACGTGTTGCTGTCTGGGGAGATTACGACGTGGATGGTGTCACATCCACGGCTCTTCTGCTCGACTTCTTTCGATTAAAAGGTCTTGAAGCCACGGCGTATTTACCCAAACGCAGTGCAGAAGGGTATGGATTGAACTGCGCTGGGATCGAACGTCTAGCTGAACAGGGAATTGATTTAATTATTACCGTCGACTGTGGAATCGCAAGTCATGAAGAAGCACAGCGAGCAGCAGAACTTGGGGTGGCGCTCGTTGTGACGGATCATCATTTGCCTCCGTCAACGCTACCGCCTGCGACAGCTATCTGTAATCCTAAACTCGGTGAAAACGCTGGAACCGACCTTGCCGGGGTTGGCGTAGCGTTTTTTCTTGCCGCCGGACTCAATAATGCATTGCCAGGAGAACGTATAGATGTGCGCCGTTTTCTTGATTTCGTGGCGCTAGGTACTATTGCCGATGTCGTTCCGTTGACCGGACAGAATCGTATTCTTGTGAAAAACGGCATGCTACTTTTGGCTGAAGCAAAACGGCCTGGAATTCATGCATTAAAAGAAGTGGCCGGCATTGCTCCTGCTGCGGCCATGGGCGCCGGACAGGTGGGGTTTGGCCTTGCTCCTCGTATCAATGCTGCCGGACGTATGGATACGGCAGATGAAGCCCTCGCTCTATTATTGGCTCGAGATCTTGATGAAGCAAGGCCATTGGCCGCTTTACTGGATGATTTAAACAGTCAACGAAAAAGCGAAGAAGATCGTATTTTGGAGGAAGCAAAAGAGCAGGCGGCCCAGCAACCTCATCGGCTTGGTTTGGTTCTCTGTGGAAAAAATTGGCATGCTGGTATCATTGGGATTGTTGCATCACGTGTGGTTGAAGCAGAATATAAGCCTGTGGTCATGCTGACGTATGAGAATGGCATCCTAAAAGGATCCGGTCGGAGTATTCGTGAATTTGATCTCTATGCAGCGCTTGATCAACTTTCTCCCGTCTTGACAAAGTTTGGTGGACATAAACTGGCCGCGGGACTGAGTCTCGATACAAATAATTTTGAAGCATTACGTGAAGGATTTCATGAGCAAGCACGACTTCAACTCGGTGAGTCTCGTCTATATCCTACATTACGAGTGGATGGGGAGCTGAGTTTTCGTGACATTGATTTGGGGTTATTGAAAGAAATTGAACTCATGCAACCGTTTGGTCTCGGAAACCCTGAGCCGGTTTTTACGACGCCTGAAGTCAGTGTGCGATCGTATAAAATTTTTGGCAAAAATCATGTTTCAATGCAACTTCGCGACGAGGCCGCGAGTCAGACGTTGAGGGCAAAAGCTTGGCGTCAGGCTGATGTTCTTGGTCCATCGCTGGCTGGACAGCAAATTAAGACTGCTTTTACTCCTCGACTTGAGACCTATAATGGCATCACTTCTATTGAATTGCTCATAAAGGATGTTGAGCCCGTGGCAGCTCCTGGCACAAAGATGCGTTCGACTCCATAACGATGTTTTTAAGTCTGTCTGTTTGTTGTGAGATTATAAAGTCAATTTTTACAGTGTATTATGTTTTTCCTGTAGAGGATTTTGAACGGAAAAAATAAATTAAAAGATTTTGTAAAAAATTTTTGACTCTGTTTTGTTAAGAGAGTAAAAAAAGATCCGACGTCATTGTTAACAAGTGTTCACTGAAGTGGGCGTGATTTTGCGCGCTTCTGGATACAAGGCTCAATAAGTTAACTTTTGTAAACTTATTGAGGTGCGGTGAGCTATAAGCAGCTGCACACTTGTCGCTTCTTTGTGAACATTAGTTAACAAAAAGCGTCATAGTGATGTTCTCGATAAAGATAATTTAACAGGAGAAAGGTTTCATGAAACGTATTATCATGCTCGCCACGCTGGGTGCTTTTGTGCTCGGTATGTTCGGTGTCGCCAGTGCGGCTACTGAAGTCCGCATGGTCGGCGATGCTCGTATCAGCGCTAACTGGTATTCGAACTATCAGTTCACAGGGTGGAACCGTACCGGTACCCAAACTGTTGACCCTGTCACCATTTGGGAACGTTTCCGCGTTCGCGCTGACTTCATCGCCAACGAAGCCCTGAAGTTCCGCTTGGGCCTCAAGGTTGAAGACGTTTGGGGTGGTGGTACCTTTACGGCTGATAACTCGGCTGTTTCCTTACAGGTTTACCAGGCTTTTCTGCAGTTTAAGTGGCCTGACACCGATATCGAAATCACCGCTGGTTATCAGCCCCTGAGCCTGCCCCAGAGTTCTTTCTTTGATGGAAGCATCATTTTTGACTCGGAAGCTGCGGCTTTGGTCGTGAACGCGCCTGTTATTGCTGATACCTTGGCCGTTCAAGCTGGGTTTATTCGTTTCCTGGATAATGGTCAGCAAGACGCCACCACCACGCAGGTCGCTGACGAATTTGACGCGTACTTCCTCGCGTTGCCCATTACGCTTGATGGTGTCACCATCATCCCGTGGGGTACCGTTGCCGTTGCCGGTATCAATGGCAACTACGGCGCTTTCGAAGACGGCAATGCTGCTGGCCTGGCTTCTGCAGGCACCTTCATGGTTCCTCCCACTGGCTGGGACAACAACCAGAATATTTACTGGTGGGTTGGCGGTGCGTTTGAAGTTGACGCTCTTGATCCCATCAAACTGTATGCTGACGTTATCTACGGTGAAGGCAATCCCACTGACCGTGGTAAGAGCAAACGCTGGGGTTGGTTCGTCGACGGTGCTGTTGAATACACTGGCCTCGACATGCTGACTCCTCAGTTGTCCGCCTGGTGGAGCTCCGGTGAAGACGGAAGCACCCGCAACGGTTCCGAACGTATGCCTTATCTCGTTCCTTCCTGGAACGCCTCGACCTCCTTCCTGTTCGACGGTGGTCAGCAATTCAAGAATGGCACGGTTGACGTCAATCCTATCGGTAGCTGGGGGATCACGGCTTCTTTGAACGACATCTCCTTCGTTGAAGACCTGACTTCCCGCATCACCTTCACCTACGCTCGCGGTACTAACTCCAAGACCGCTCTGCGTGATGCCAACCTTGTGCTTGGTACCAATAACTTCTTCATCATGGGCAAGGACCTCACCGTTGACGAATACGTTCTCGGTCTGTCTTTCGACCATCAGTATATGATTTACGAAAACCTGGCCCTTATCGCTGAAACCGGTTGGGCTCATGGTGAATTTGACAAAGACGTTTGGGGACGCCGCTTCTACAATGAAGCCAATGATATGTGGAAGGTCTCCCTCGGCTTGAAGTATCAATTCTAATTTCTTTAAGCGAGAACATCACGTTATGAGTAAAAGCCGGGTCCGAAAGGATCCGGCTTTTTTACGACCAAGGCATTTCAGGGCAAAATGGTTTGGAATGAATTTGTGATCAAAATGATTCCTCAAAAAAGATCTTTTATGATGAATTGGTATAAAAAATTTTCTTTTCAATAAAAAAAATTTTTGAAGTAATCATCTTTTTGGATCAAATCGTGATTAAGTTTACTTATTTAAATTCTTTTTTTTTAGGCAGTTATCCTGCTTTTATTGCTGTTATCTCAAAATGAAACGAAATAAAACATTTTGGTTGAAAAATTTTGACTTGATTTTGGAATCAAGTTATATCCGGCCTGTCTTTAGTGAGAAAGCAGCATCTCCCCCAGTTGCTTTGATGCCCTTGGTGTGTCCTGTATTAAGCAATGGAGGAACTTTTTGATGAAACGCTTTGTCATGCTCGCCACATTGGCTGCCTTCGTATTTGGAATGGTCGGTATCGCCACAGCAGCAACTGAAGTACGTATGGTTGGTGATGCTCGTATCCACGCAAACTGGTATTCAAACTACCAGTTCACTGGATGGAACCGTGCTGGTACGCGGACAGTTGACCCCGTCACGATTTGGGAACGTTTTCGCCTTCGTACTGACTTTATTGCCAATGAATCTCTGAAGTTTCGCCTCGGTCTTAAAGTTGAAGATGTTTGGGGTGGTGGCACATTCACAGCTGATAATTCAGCTGTTGCCGTCCAAGTCTATCAAGCATACGTCCAATTTAAATGGCCTGATACAGATATTACAATCACCGCCGGTTATCAGCCCATGAGTATGCCGCAAAGCTCGTTCTTTAACGGCAGTGTCGTTGTCGATACAGATATAGCTGGTATCGGTATTACAGTGCCTGTAGTCGAAGATACATTCAATGTCGTTTTCGGTTTCGTCCGTTACCTTGATACAAACGGCCAATCCGACACCACGACGACGCAGGTTGCTGACGAACTTGATTCCTTCTTCCTCGTTTTGCCCATCACACTTGACGGATTCAGCATCACGCCTTGGGGTACCGTTGGTATTGCTGGTATTGCTGCCAACTCCGGTGTGTTTGAAGATGGCAATATGGCTGGTGTAACTTCTGCTGCTACGTTTATGCTCGCACCTGTCGGTTGGAAGAATAATCAGAATTTTTACTGGTGGGCCGGTTGTGCTTTCGAAGCCGATGCGTTTGATCCCATCAAACTGTATGCTGACGTTATTTACGGTGAAGGTGTCCGCGCCGACTACGATAAGAACAAGCGCTGGGGTTGGTTCATCGACGGCGCCATCGAATACACTGGCCTCGACATGCTGACTCCTCAGTTGTCCGCCTGGTGGAGCTCCGGTGAAGATGGAAGCACTCGCAACGGTTCTGAACGTATGCCGTACGTTGTTCCTGCCTGGAACGCCTCGACTTCCTTCCTGTTCGACGGTGGCCAGCAGTTCAAGAATGGCACGGTTGACGTCAACCCCATCGGTAGCTGGGGTATCACTGCAGCTTTGGCAAACATTTCGTTCATCGAAGATCTGTCCTCGCGTATCACCTTCACGTATGCTCGCGGTACCAACTCCAAGACCGCTCTGCGTGATGCCAACCTCGTCCTGGGAACGAACAACTACTTCATTATGGGTAAAGACCTTGCCGTCAACGAATACGTTCTCGGTCTGTCTTTCGACCACGAATACATGATTTATGAAAACCTGGCTTTGATCGCTGAAACCGGCTGGGCTCATGGTGAGTTTGACAAGAACGTGTGGGGTCGTCGTTTCTACAATGCCGCTGGCGATATGTGGAAAGTCTCCATCGGTCTGAAGTACCAGTTCTAATTAACCCAGAATATAGTACCACACCAAGGCATCTTAGGCCGGGTCCATACGGACCCGGCCTTTTTCACTGTAAAGAGGGTGATATTCGTATGCATTTCACCTGCTTCTATCTTGACCTCCAGAGAAATGAGGCGCACATCTAGTATCTTTCTTCCGGCACTTGCAACAAGGATATGCACCATGTGGCCTTTTCTCAAAATTGCATTGGTATTTACGGCCATGCTTTTCGGAATCCGGAAAAAGTTTGGTTTGGCGCGTTCAATTCTCGCTGGAAGCGTCTTGCTCGGCTTCCTGTTCGGATTCGGTCCACTTTCGTGGGGGAAAGCGGCAGCATTGGCTCTTATTGATCCCGATACAATTTTTCTTGCGGTTATCGTTGCTCTGATTCTTATTTTGAGCGACCTATTCGAGACAACCGGTCAAGCTGCTCGACTCATGGAAGCCATGCGCGGAATACTGACAAAGCCGCGTTTGCGTCTTGTCTTTTTTCCTATTCTGATTGGGTTGTTACCCATGCCAGGAGGAGCAGTTTTCTCCGCACCTATGGTGAAGAATTTATCCAAAGACCTTGATGTGACCGATGTTGACAGAGCTGTCATCAACTACTGGTTCCGACATATATGGGAGATGGGATGGCCATTGTATCCAGGCTTTTTATTGTCAGCGGCATTGTCCGGCGTTCCTGTTGCCAAATTATCCCTTATGGCCTGTCCTGCCATGGTGGTCTGTCTTCTTTTGGGGTGGCGGTTTCTGCTTCGGAATAAAATTGAAACGCTATCAACGTTTGTGGAGGACTCTCAACTCGTTGTGTCTTCGTTTTCGACACGATCAGTGTTGTCTCATGCCGCACCTTTGTTGACGGCAATTATTGGAGGCATTGGACTTCAAGCTGGTATTGGCTTTGTTGATCCTGCCGCGAATGCGGAAATCGGAATCGTTGTGGGGCTTGTAGCGAGTATTGTGGTGTGCGTGAGACAGAATAAAGTCACAACAGAACAGATAGCAAATATTTTTCGGAAGAAGCATCTGTATACGATGCTTGGAGTCATAGCCTCCATATTTATTTTCAAGGATGTCATGCGTCAGGCTGGAGTCGTTGAAGCGATGTCATCTTCAGCTGGAGCCGATGTCGCATTGTGGTTCACTGCCATTATTTTGCCGTTTATTGTTGGTGTTGTTGCCGGTATTGCGCTTGCCTATGTCGGTGCCAGCCTGCCGTTGCTCTTAGGCTTACTGCAAGGGCTTGGCATGTCTTCGCAAATTCCGGAATATACAATTTTGCTTCTGATTTGCGGTTTTGCAGGCATAATGGTTTCTCCCATACACATATGCTTTTTGTTGACGTGTCAGTATTTTAATGTGGAGATTTCCAATGCATGGCGCCGCATAGCCATACCGAGTATGGGATTGTTTGTTTTTGGTATCGTGTATTTTCTCCTGCTTCGTGCTCTATGATAATGTGGACATATCTAAGACGAAAAAAGCGAGCCAAGGTTTTCCAAGGCTCGCTTTTTGACGTTGTATATATAAATCGTATTAGGCGTTTTCGGAGGTATCTTCGGCCGAAGCGGCGTCATTTTCTTTTTTTGCAACGGCTTCCGGGACATGTTGTGTCCAGAAAATAAGTCGTTGACAGTTGGGACAGCTTAAAATTTGTTCACCCTTTTGCAGTTCAATAAACGTCTGCGGGGGGATGCTGATGTTACATCCCGAGCAAATGCCAGCATCAACGGCTACGATAACGGGATTGTGCAAACGTGAGCGAATGAACTCATATCGTTTGAGAATCGGTTTCGGCACCGTGTGGGCAGCAGTGGACCGGATGGCCTCAAGTTCGTCAAGACGCTCCTTCGCTGCTTTCATGCGAGCTTCAAGATTGGCGCGTCCTTCTTGCAGTTCTTTTTGCAAACTGCTTGAGCCGTCCTCAAGTTCTTTCAAACTCAGCTCCTGACGTTCAATCTCTTCTTCCAAGGCGGTCCGTTCTTCTTCGCGCATGCGGTTGAGCTTTTCAAGGTTGTCCATTTCACGCATCATTGCGTGATATTCCTTGGTGTTGCCAACGAGCATGAGCTTGCTTTTGCTTTTTTTAAGCTTGACACTGTCGTCTTCGATTTCAGTATGAAGTCGATTGTGTTGGACGCGCAAAAATTCGAGTTTTTCGCGAATCGATTCTTTGGAGGCGTCAAGCTCTTTGTTTCTCTCTTCGAGCTTGGCGATTTCTCTGGGAGCCTGCTCAAGTTCTTCCTGCAGGCCAACCATTTCTCCATCAACTTTTTGCAGGACAACAAGTTGCTCAATTTGTTTCAAATACATAGACATGGTTATCTCCAGTCGCTCGTGGATAGTGGTGTCATGTATTGGCACCGAGGGAGGGTGCCTCGACGATGTTGATAGGGTCTCGTCCAGGAATAAAAGAGACGGTGACACCGTCCTTTTCCAAAGCGGCGGCAAGTGTTTCGGCGAAAATGCGCGTCATGCGCTCTTCCAGTGAAAAGTGGCCGACATCAATCATGCAGCCTGCATCAAAGACATCAAGGGCTGTATGGTATTTGACGTCACCAGTGATATAAACATCGGCGCCACAATCGAAAGCCTCACGGGCAAGGGAAGAACCAGAGCCGGGACAGTACGCGACACGACGCACCGATTCCGGCGCAATTCCAGTCATGGCAAATCGTGTTCGACCGATGTGATTCGAGAGGGTGCCGAAGAAATCGCTAAAGAGGGCAGGAGTTTGAAGATCTCCCACGAGCCCAATCCCAAGATGGGGTGGGGCGTCTGGATGGTTTACCGGAGAAAGCGGTCGCCGGTTTTGTAAATCCAATACATCGGCAAGCCACCCAGGAGGCCCGGTCAGTTGGCAATCCAGGCTTGTATGTGCACTATATAGCCATGCATCAGCGCACATAAGGAGATGAAGGACATCGAAATAATCCCCTGTAGCATCTGGCGCTATGGGCTTAAAGTACAGTGGGTGGTGAGTCAGACAGACATCAGCCCCCAACGCAAGCGCTTCGCGAATGAATGCCGGGGAGGGATCAAGACCGACCGCGAGATGCGTGAGTGTATCTCGATGTGCGGCAACCTGGATACCACAGTGATCCCAGGATTCAGCGAATTGCGGCGGGGCGAATTGCTCGATAATAGAGAAAAGCTTGCGTGGTTTCATGGGCAAAAAAAAGCGCTTTCACCGAATCGGCCGGTGAGAAAGCACCTTGCCAGTTGATGAGTTGTGTTTCGATCGAGCGAAGTTCGTCACATTTCGATGAAGAAGCACAGTATTCCTCGTGGTGGGCCTACCAGGATTCGAACCTGGGACCTGCCGGTTATGAGCCGGAGGCTCTACCAACTGAGCTATAGGCCCTGGCCATAGGTACAGAAACATGATCCTATATAGTGTCAATTTGCTTTTGTCAAATTATTTTCGCTGAAGGGGCGGAAAATTTCCGTATCCCCTTCACGATCTCTTTTGGTACGAGAGTGTTTATTTCTTTTTGAGGTAATTGATAGCGGATCGCCCGGCGAGCGCTCCTTCCCCCACGGCAACACTTATTTGCAGAAAGCGGCCAACACAATCGCCCGCGGCAAAAACGCCTGGAATATTCGTCGTCTGATCACTTTCGGCATCAATGAAGACACCGCGTCTCGTGAGTCCAAGTGTGTTGGCAAAATCAAGCGCGGAAGCCTCTCCCATCGCAATGAAGAGGCCGTCCAATGGGATGCTTTCTCCAGATTCGAGGACAACAGCGCTTAACGCCGGTTCTCCCTCCAAGACATCAATTTTTTCTTGGCTGACAACAATCCCTGCTTTCTCAAGACGATCTGAGAATTCTTGACTGAACGTTGGTGTTTTGCCCTGCGTGAAGAGACGAACATTGGGAGTGTAATTAAGCAACTCCAGCGCCTGGTTTGCTGCAAAAAAACCTTCTCCGAGAACAGCAACAGGACGGTTGCGGTAGAAAAAACCGTCGCAGCTTACACAATATGAAACGCCTTTGCCTTCGTAATCGTCAAGATTACGTACTCCGGGCCGCAGACGTGAAACACCAGCAGCAATGATAAGTGCCTGACATTCTATTTCTCGATCAACCGTTTTGATATGAAATCCTTCTCCGGAATCGGCATGATGGACCGTCAAAACGCGCTCGCATTCCAGAGTCGCACCGAAGCGCGAGGCTTGGCGTACTCCGCGGGCAATAAGATCACGTCCGGAAATGGTTTCATCAAATCCGAAATAATTATCAATGTCGTAATCACCGGCCACTTTGGGTTGGCAACCAAGAACAAGTGTTTCAATGCCGGCGCGAGCCGTATAAATAGCGGCGGAGAGGCCGGCGGGGCCACCGCCGATAATGCAACACGGAACAGATGTCATAGTATATTCCTTAGGCTGAAAGCTCTGTTAAAAAAAACAAATAACACGGGTTTGATTGAGAGAAAAGGGGGCGGTATTCATATTATTGTCTTCATGGATTGAGCGACAGCTTCACATCGTAATTCTCGAAGTCGGTTCCCTGACTCCAGTCCTTTGTTCCGTGCTTCTTCTGGCAACCTGATAGATAACATAACCGCAAGGTCACGCTTCATTGCACCGGCAACGTCGTGACCGTGGTCGGCTTTGGCCAGAGCGATCATGTCATCAACACAATTCTTTCGATGAAGTCGATCCAAAAGATCGACGCGTGTCCCCGGTCGCAGTGTATCGTATTTGCCGACGCGCATATGATCGGCTGCTGCTGTCATACCAGCTTGGATATATTTGTTAGGCATACCAAGACGTTTTCCAAGATTCTGTGCCAAATCAATTCCGTAATGGTCATGCCTATAATGATGCGGCCAACACGCTGATGGTGTTATGGTTTTTCCAAGGTCATGGCAAAGCCCCATCCATACTTGAAGTGGGTTTCCGGCTAAGCGGCGCATAACCTCAAGTGTATGTTGGAAGACGGAGCCATCGTGGTACTGCGGAGGGCCGGCAGGGATTGTATCAGATCGAACGAGTTCAGCAAACCATGGTGATAAACACGCTGTGTCGGCAAGGAGTTGGAAAAAACGATCCGGTCGAGCTGTTACCAGAGCTTTGCGCGTTTCTGCGCAAACTCGTTCCGAAGCAACCGTGCTGAGAAGATGGGCTTGGGCAGCAGCATGCATCAACTGGTGCAGGCTTATATGGGGCGTCGCCGTCGGGAATTCTGCAAAAAAGCGGGCCGCACGAAAAACGCGAACAGGGTCGGTGGAAAACGCTGTGTCCGAGGCCGGTCGGAGAATCAAGTCAGCCAGGTCGGCAATGGCATTCGGATGTGCAATAATGCAGCATGCCCCCGTTTCGGCTGTATCCAGGGCCATGGCATTGATCGTCAGGTCACGGGCCATCAGGTCGGCATGGATATCGCTGTCGCGTAATAGTGCATATTCTTCGTGATCTATTAAGAAAACCTCGAAGGCTTTGCCAACGGGAATGGCCTTGGGGAATGCCGCTTGAAATTCTTCTGGTGTTGCCCCCTCCACAACAAAGTCACGGTCATGGGCTTGTCTGCCCAGCAACAAATCGCGAACAGCACCACCGACAAGATAAATTTTCATAATTTCATAATACGTTCAGTTGCTTCATCCAATCAAATAAATTTCACACGTGATGTGCACTATCCTTCATACGCGAATTTCGTAGAACGCCTTGTTTCGTCTTACTGCTTGAGGGAACGAACAAAGACGCACCAATGACGAACGGATATTATGATAAAGCAGGGATGGATATTTTACTTGCCTTGGTCAACGTCAGACGATTTCGCGTGGCTGGACCGGTTTCGAGTAGATAGGCCGACGCCTGTTTAATATATAAACGTCGAGGCAGATAAGCAAGTAACGGGAAGAATCATATCAAATCCACGAAATGCAGCCGCTGTTGCTGTATGGAGTAGGCCCCATGAGCGGCAGTCTCTGTGACAATCACCGTTGTGATTCCTTTGTATAAAATTTGTCTACACTGGATGAGACAAGGGGATCACCTGTTTGAGGCGCAACTTCCGGTAAAATGATATCTTTCGTCCCTAAAAAAACACGGATCATGGTCTGCTCCCTTACATTATAGTTAATTGATTTTTATACTGAAGCGAGACATCGGGCAACTCTTTCCACAATCTGAACCTCAGACGGTCGCACTTTTGCATAAAGAGTATCAATATATACCAGCAAGGAGAACGTGGCATGCTGATTAAATTTATCATGGCAAGCATCTTGAGCTTGTTTTGCTGTATTCCCGCGTACGCCATTGTCGTCAGCAATGCGACTGCACTTGAAGAAGCCGTGGCTGCAGCTCATGAAGGCGGGGATCGATCAATTTTTTTGGAAAATGGACAGTACACGCTGAGTGGACCACTCGTTGTACGCGTAGACAACGTTACTGTCCGGTCACTGTCTGGAGATCGTGATAACGTGACAGTGTTTGGAAATGGAATGAATGGAACGATTTCTCATGTTTTCCTCGTTTATGCTGACGGCTTCCATCTGCACGACGTGACCATCGGCAAAGTGGCGTATCATGGTGTTCAATTTCAACCGGGTGCCTCGCTGGCCGTGCTACAAAATTTGCGGATTATTGATTGTCGGGAGCAGATGGTCAAAGGTGCCTATGATTCCAGTCAACCGGATATTGTGTCACGTGAAAGTATTATCGAAAATTGTCTGTTTGAATACACAGCAGGGATCGGACCTCAATCATATATTGGAGGGATCGATGTTCATGCTGGTGTCGATTGGATTGTGCGTGGAAATACGTTTAAAAACATCAAGAGTCCTTCAGGCTCGTTAGCCGAACACGCCGTTCATTTTTGGTCGGGAGCGTCCGGAACTCTTGTTGAGAACAACATCATTATCAATTGTGACCGCGGGATTGGGTTTGGACTTGGTGACCGCGGGCATGTGAATGGAATTATCCGAAACAATATGATTGTTCATGATGGCTCAGGATCTTTTGCTGATGTAAGCATCGGTTTGGAATCTGCTGAAGGAGCCGTTGTGGTCCAGAACTCCATATATATGGCTTCCAGTTATCCTAATGCCATAGAATATCGATTTACTACGACGAAAAATGTGCTTCTGGCTAACAACTTGACGAATCGAGCCATTGTTTCTCGCGATGGAGGAGAGGCGTCCGTGTCAGATAATCTCACCACAGCGCAAGCTGATTGGTTTGTCGATCTTTCGTCAGGCGACTTGCACCTTGTTTCGGCTGTGGATTCAGTGGTAGGTGCCGCTCCTCTTCTTTCACAGGCCCCGCAGGATTTCGATGGACAATTACGTCAGAACCCAACTGATATTGGAGCGGACACGATGACAACATTGCCGGACCTTGGTTATGTCCTTCTTTTGCTTCTTGACTCGTGAACAAAGATCACCTGAAACAAATATATTATTTTCTATTCTCCCCGTGCTTTTTCTGTAGTACATATACAGCAATATTAATCCAACCACCTTGGGGGGGAATTATGACGCAAGAAAAGGAAAAAGCCGGTTTCATTTGTGTCAAGGACACTTTGGATGGAGCCTATCCGTCTCTGGTTCTGGGCATTAATGCGGCCAGGTTGGGCATGGAAAGCAAAATTTTCTATTCTTTCATGGGGCTGAACCTTGTCTTGAAAGGCGGGGTAGACCATGCCAAATTTTTCCCCCCAGGGGTCATGGGGGCAATTCCTGGTATGGTGTCGCTCGCCACTGGTATGATGAAAAAAAAGATCGACAAAGCCAATATCCCAAGCCTTGGCGAACTGATGGAAATGGCTCAGATTGAAGGGGTGGAGCTCATCGCCTGCAAGATGACCGTTGATATGATGGAAATCGACGAGTCTAAACTCGTTTCAGGCGTCATTGTGTGGACGGCTGAAGATTTTTTGAAATACGCCAAGGAATGTAAACTTTGTCTTTTTACATAAAATTTGTTTAGCAACACGAGCATGATTGTCTTGGATATGATGATCATGCTCGTTCTCTGTGTGCATACTCCATAGTTCTATATGAATAACCGAAAGAACGTGTGGTATTCCCTCCGGTTGTTGGCATATTTTCGCATGATCCTGATTCTTCATATTTCCTCTGTCCCATTGTTCGACGTTTGGCGAGGGGGTATGTGTTGTCGGAGGGGAGTTGTCCGTGGGTATGTAGAATTATTCCGTTTTCTTTCAGTATATGGAGCCACATCTATGCGTATTCGACAGGAAGAGCCGTCTGATATCGAAGCGATTTCACAGTTGCACTACGCTGCATTTCAAGGACATCCCGCCCATGAATCAGGCGCTGAACCATGTGAACACCTGATTGTTATATTGCTGCGACAGGCTGGCGAATTAACGATTTCGCTTGTCGCTGAAGAGAATGATGAAATCGTCGGGCATATTGCTCTTTCACCCGCAATTCTTGGACAAACCCACAACCCATGGTTTTTGCTTGGACCGATAGGGGTGTTACCCGCACACCAACGGCAGGGAATTGGCACTGCGTTGATGCAAGTGGCGCTCAAGCAAGCACAAGTCCAAGGCGTAGAAGGTGTCGTGCTTGTTGGCGATCTTGGGTATTATTCGCGTTTTGGATTGAGATCCTATTCCGGGCTGACATACCCTGGAGTACCAGACGAATTTGTTCTTGGGCTTGCGTTTGGAGCACATCCTCCCAGGGGAGAAATTCAAGCGCATCGGGCTTTTAAAGAAGCCATGAACGCATAGATTTTATGAGGGGAGGTCGAGATAAACGGCCTCCTTTCTTCTGTTTTCCCCGATTGCTGTGACTCTTTATACGTCATGAGAGACAATCAATACGGTCTTCGATTTGTTGACGCAGTGTGTGTAAGGTTTCGAAGCGGTTCGTCGCATCAAGAGGTGGATTGATTTTGTATTCATCGTCATTGGCGACTCGCCAACGATTTGTCCGTATTTTTGTCTGAATTTCTGTTTTATTGTAAAGCCAACCGCATCCACCGGGACGAAGCAAGACAAGCAACCAATCCGGCTCATGATGAAAAAGCCGAACGACATGATCTCGTAACCCCCAAAACGGTCGTGATGAACGGGATACCCTTACAGTCAGCCAAAGTTTTGATGGCCCGTGATGCGGGGATAGACAGGTTTCAATCGTAAAGTAATTCCCTGGACGCAGAGCCAAAAGCGAACCAAAGTGCCCAAATGGTTGCGGCGCCTCATATAATACTCGTGGTTTGGCCCCAATAACACGCGCCATGGTCGTGATTTCTTGGTGTGCTCTTTGTCGTTCGCAATGATTACAAGTGTCGTTATGCGGTCTCTTCATAGAAATATCGCTTTATCTCTTATGCTAATGATCTTCAACTACTATAGTTCTTTATAAAAACAGGATGTTGTCGGTGGTATTGTAAAAACGATGAAAGCGATGTTGGTATTCTTTGTGGTAGAGATTGAACAAAATAGTATTATTTTGACTTGTGTTTATTGTCGTTCGAATAGTGACGAAACATACATTCTTATGTAATGCACAATTAAGAAGTAAAACTATGCATGTTTATTGACCAAGCTGATGCCCAAGGAGAAACGTGTATGGCCCGTTTACCCGATGCTGTTGAGTCTGGCGTTCGCGGTGAAGCTGCTGCACTATTTGAGAAACTGATAGCGAAACGTGGTCGAATTGACGGCATGTATACAACGCTGTTGAATCACCCACAGCTTGCCGGGATGATTGGCGACTTAGGGACATTTTTTCGATTTGGTGACTCTGTATTGGATGATGAAACCAGAGAGTTCGTTATTTTGTATGTCGCTTCACGTCTTCGTATTGCCTATGAATGGGTTAAGCATAAGGGACCTGCTCGCGATGCAGGAATTTCAGAAGACATTATAGAAGCATTACGGCAAGGTGGCCGTGATCCTTTGGATAACCTTCAGATTGATTTGGTCTCCATCGCAGACTGCGCATTATCATTGCAAAATATTCCACAACAACTTCAAGATCGCGTTGTTCGTCATGTCGGTATGCACGGCATGTTGGAACTTGTCGCTTTGGTAGGATTCTATCGGCTTATTGGTGGGATCATTACATGTTTCGACGTACCACTTCCTCATGGTGAAAGTGATCCTTTTTCCGAAACGTCAGGAGATATGATCCATGAAAGCTGCTGAATATATTCTTCATGCACTTGCTGACGAGAGACTTGGACACATCTTTATGGTTCCGGGAGGGCTTGTCGATCCGTTTCTTTCCGCATTTGAAAATAATCCGGAACTGACTCCCATTGTATGTGCACATGAAGGTGGTGCAGCATTTATGGCAGACGGCTATGCGCGTGCGACGAATCATTTTGGTGCTTGTCTTGCCATTGGTGGGCCCGGAGTTACGAATATGGCCACCGCCGTTGCGTCGGCCAGGGCAGACGGTGTGCCGCTCTTGGTTCTCAGCGGCCAAGTCCCGACATCATGGGAAGGGCGGGGAGGATTTCAGGACTCTTCACCTGCATCGCTTAATGATGTTGCTATGCTGTCTCCTGTAGCGAATCCCTCGTTGTCAGCCGAGCATGTTCGTCTTGTTCATCATCATCTTCGAGCATGTGTTGCCGGTGTTGTTGGAGTTCCCCCAGGACCAGCGCATTTGAGTTTGCCTGTGGATGTGCAGAGATCAGATGTCGAACATTCATGGTATCCCGTCCATAAGTCTGGCGCACATGCAAAAATTTGTGACAATGAAGCGTTAAGGAACTTGTGGGAGATGCTGAATCCGATGCAGGCAACTCAGGCTCCAATAAAAATAGCGATCCTCGCCGGATATGGTGTGGTCAGATCGAATGCCTGGAAACAGCTTCGAATGTTTGCGGAGCGTTTCGATATTCCCGTTGCCACGACCATGAAAGCGAAAGGTGTTTTACCCGAAGACCACCCGCTAAGTTTGGGAATCTTTGGGTATGCCGGTCACCGACCTGCTATTGATGCGTTGCTTTCCGGTGATGTGGAGGTCTTGCTTGTGCTTGGCTCGGGGCTGAGCCAACGTGATACCATGTTTTGGAATCGGAAAATGCGTCCTATTCGCTCCATGGTTCATGTTGATATCAACACAACCGTACTTGGACGAACATTTGATGATGAAGTCAGTATCATGGGAGATTGTGGTGTCGTTTTGGCGAGATTGCTTGAGATGGCTGGTGCTGGAGCCGCTGGTCTGGAAACGACGAGAGAGGGGCGCAGGACTTGGGTGAAGCTCATTCTTGAGAGCGGACCGCGCGTTTATGAGGGAGAAAATTGTGAAAGTAATGCTTCGCCCCTTCATCCTGCACGTGTTGTCACGGCGTTGCGCCAGGTTTTTCCCCGGAATGGTGCCTTTTTAATGGATTCTGGGGCGCATCGGGCTTTTTGCACACACTATTGGCAGACCTATGAACCGTTGACATTTTTTACCGCGGCCAACATCGGACCGATGGGATGGGGAATTCCAGCAGCCATAGGTGTACAGGCCGCGCTGCCGGACCGTCGGGTTGCTGTTGTTACGGGAGATGGTTGCATGCTCATGCATGGTATTGAGATGCAAACTGCAGCTCGATACAACCTGCCTGTTCTCTTTGTCGTCATCAATAATGCTGCACTCGGGAATGTATGGCTTCGCGCGCATACTCAGGGAGTTGTACCGGGAACATTGACGACACTTCCTTGTCATGATTGGGCGGCATTTGCTCGATCTTTGGGACTTGAAGGTATCACAGTCCATGAACCGGATGAACTCATTCCAGCGTTCACCAATGCACTGCATTGTGGTGGACCGGTATGTGTTGACATTCACTGCGACAAAAATTGTCCCACCCCTGTGACGCCGTATAGTTCTGCCAAAGCGCATTGGGTGGACGATGAATAAAGAAATAGTGATAATTTTTCTATGAAGTGAGAGCGTTTGAGAAAAGAAATGACGGCAGCAGGCAGGTTATTGTGTGAAACAGCACGGATAGTTTAAAGAGGGACTGGTCTTTAGAACCAATCCCTGGTGTTGGTATATGTGTACTGATGGTAAAAGATATTAACTGCAAACTTGGTTGCGGTTTTTCGCTTTGGCTTCGTATAACAGCGTGTCAGCTCTGGCAATGAATTCTTCCAGCCGTTCGTCGGGCATATATTGAGCAATGCCAGCACTAAATGAAATAGATAGAGGGCCAGCGCTGGTGATAACAGGTGCTGACGTCAATTCTTCCAGAAGACGATTGGTGATCATACTCGCATGTTCAAGCGAAGTTTGTGGCATGATAAAAAGAAACTCTTCTCCCCCATACCGACATCCGATATCATAAGTCCGGACACTTTTTTTCAAAAGTGAAGCCAGAGCGACTAATACTTCATCGCCAACGTTATGGCCGTAGGTATCATTGACTTTTTTAAAGTGATCAAGGTCGAAAAGCGCGATACTTAAAGCATCATGACTGCGTTGACATCGAGCAATTTCTTGAGAGAGTAGGCGAATTCCCGTGAATCGGTTATAGAGACCGGTCAAGAAATCTGTCAGCGCGACATTGGTCAGAACGGTTTGTGCTTTTTGTAAATCTCGAATGAAATGACGTGAAATATACATAATCGAAAAGATGACCAAGGCGACGACCCCAATGCCACTGACAACCATGTAGAAGCGTGATTCAGATATTTTTTTATTGAAGTCTTCTGCAAGGATGGAAACGGCAATTCCTCCTCGAATATCACCACGTTTGTACCCTTGTTGAGCATGGCATTTTAAGCACGTGTCATCGGTCATGAGCGGAGCCATATATCGATAGTACAACTTGCCATCTAATATATCGAACTTTGTATGTTCAGTTTGTCCTTGCTCAAAAGCATGAAGAGACTCTATTTCGAATGTATCAGGAGCATTTGAAGGATTTAATGTTTTTAAGCTTGTGATTTTATATTGCAATCTTTCCCTGTGACTAGGGGATTCAGACAGCTCTCTCGTGACAAGTGCTGGATTTTTCAAGGTGTAGTCGCGATTATTGCAAGTCATTACAGCTTGAATTCCTTCTATTCTTTGTAGGTAAGGATTGATTCCATCTGTTGTATCGAGGGGGACATAAACTCCTCCATGTTTTGCCACCCAACTTCGCGTGACGACAATCTCATCAAAAAAAGTTTTTCCATATTCGTGGAGTTGTTGAAGGTATGTCTTCGAAGCGTTGATATTAAATGCAAAAAAGAGAGAGGCGATAACGATACTAACAAGAAGAGCAATCAAGCCAAGATATTTCAGGACAAAGCGCCTGCTGGAATCGATATCCAGCACACGCGAAATGTGGGGATCAGTCATACTCACCTTCGTATCAATAGAAATTCATTTGAAGTATGCTCTGTTTTAAGGGGGAGAAGAAGCTGTGACGAATGCTAATGATTTTATCAACACAGCAGTCGCATCATCACATTCATTGTAATCTTTTTTTTAAACGTTGCAATTGAATAAGATTGGTGATTATTTATATGTAGTGTGCGAATTTATTCCATCATTTTCCTTGTTGTGCATGCTTTGAGAAAACATAAAAATATCTTTACAAGTCGTCGCTGGCTTTCTATAACGATAATTATGAATAAAAATACTGGTAATGCTTTTGACGAGGCGACTCATAACTCCCACGCATTGAGTGTTGCGGATGTCCTGAGAATCTTAAACACGTCTTCACGACAAGGACTTACATCGACAGAAGCAGCTTCACGGCTGAAGCTTGTCGGCCCGAACATACTTCGAGAATATCGAGATGAGTCGTCGTGGATGCGTTTTGTTCGGCAGTGGCATCAACCTTTATTATACATTCTCAATGCTGCAGCTTTTATTACATTGTTTCTTCATGAATACGTTGACGCAAGTGTTATTTTCGGTGTTGTCCTTGTTAATGTGACCTTAGGCTACATCCAGGAATCCAAGGCGGTAAAGGCGCTGACTGCTTTGCGACAAACGCTGCAAGTTGAAGCGCGTGTTGTTCGCGACGGAGGAACTGAACGAATTGCTGCGCACGATCTTGTTCCTGGTGACATTCTCTTTCTTGAAGCGGGGGATAAAGTTTCAGCCGATGTTCGTCTTGTTGAATCGAACGAATACCGTGTTAATGAATCTTCTTTGACGGGAGAGTCACTTCCCGTTGAAAAAGATATTCAGCCTGTCTCCAGAGAAGTTGGACTCGCCGACCGAACCTGTATGAGTTATGCGGGGACACTTGTTTCTGCCGGACAAGCGAAAGCAGTTGTAGTGGCAACGGGCGATGCAACAGAAATCGGTCGTATATCCGAATTAGTTTCACAAGCCGAAGAACTTGAGACCCCACTCACGCGAAGTATTAGCCGGTTTAGTCAAATATTACTTTATATCATCCTTGGCCTGGGTGTTGCCGGTTTTGGAGCCGGCGTCCTTCGGGGAGAGCCCATGGTCGAGATGCTTATGGCGGCGATTGCTCTCGCTGTTGGAGCTATTCCTGAAGGATTACCTGCTGCTGTGACTGTTATTTTGGCAATTGGGGTGTCCCGAATGGCAAAGCGAAAAGCAGTCATTCGGCGTTTGCCCGCCGTTGAAACGTTGGGCGGCACGACAGTGATTTGCACGGATAAAACAGGCACTTTGACGGTAAATCAAATGACTGTTTCTCGTATTGAGGTTCTTGACCGTCAATACGAGCTGACAGGGCAGGGGTATGAATTTGAAGGGGAAATTCTTCATATTACAGGTAGTAAAGACAATTCAATTGTTTCAAAAGAGCGCGATTATGCTTTGTTTGAATGTCTGAAGGCAGGGGCGTTATGTAATGATGCAACGTTCGTGATGCAAGACAATGTTCAGACTCTTATTGGAGATCCGACAGAAGGTGCTTTGCTCGTTTCTGCTGTCAAAATTGGTATAAATATTGATGAACTTTTTTTACAATGCAAACGTATTGACGCCATTCCTTTTTCCTCAGAACGTCAATATATGGCAACACTACATGAATGTGGTGACGAAAATATAATTTATGTAAAGGGTGCAGCGGAACGAATTATAGAATTTTGCACACAGGCATTGGGCAGCGATAATCATGTTGTATGTTTTGATACGGCTACTGCACGAGCTACTCTCTCGACTTTGGCTGAAGAAGGAATGCGAGTGCTTGGTTTTGCATATAGTCATAGTTCACGAGAAAGAAACGTTGTTGAGCAGAGTGACCTTAGCGAGCTTGTTTTTCTTGGATTTCAAGCCATGATTGATCCTCCTCGTAAAGAGGCTGTCCACGCAGTCGATGCTTGTATGAAGGCAGGAATACGGGTCGTTATGATTACTGGGGACCACGCGCATACAGCATTGGCGATTGCCGAATCCTTCAATATTCCCAATCAGAAAATGGCAACACCTACGTTTGGTCGTGTTATGACGGGGGAGCAGCTCGCGACATTGACAGATGATGAGGTCGAGCAGGCTTGCCGTAGTGTTTCGGTTTTTGCCCGTGTTGCTCCTGAGCAAAAATTGCGTTTAGTCCGAGCATTTCAACACGATCACGCAATTGTTGCGATGACCGGCGACGGGGTCAATGATGCCCCTGCTTTAAAACAGGCCGATATCGGTACAGCCATGGGGAAAACTGGAACTGAAGCTGCCAAAGAAGCCGCCGATATGGTTCTGACCGATGACAATTTTGCTACAATTGAAGCGGCAGTAGAGGAAGGCCGAGCCGTTTTTGATAACCTCATTAAATTTATTGTGTGGAATTTGCCCATTAATTTGGGAGAAGGATTGGTCGTTCTTTGTGCTCTTTTTCTCGGTATCACGTTGCCCATGACTCCGGTTCAAATTTTGTGGATTAATATGACAACGGCTGGTTCGCTTGGTATCATGCTCGCTTTTGAGCCTATGGAATCAGATATTATGGAGCGGACACCACGAGATCCTCAGGTGTCCATTTTGTCGTTCGATTTGGTTCTTCGCATTACCGTCGTCGGCGTATTGTTGTTGGTTGTTGTCTTTGGACTCTTTTTTTATGAACGTTCTTTGAATGCCTCACTTGAGCAGGCCAGAACGGTAAGCGTTAATGTTTTTGTCGTCGTATCTTCCTTATATCTTTTGAATTGTCGCTCTCTTCGTCATCCCTTCTGGAGACAGAATGTGCGAGGGAACCTTTGGATACCGTTTGGTATTGTTCTCATGATGATCTTACAAGTTCTGTATACATATCTTCCTGTTATGAATGATTTATTTAAGAGTTCTCCGCTCTCTTGGTCTTCATGGCTCCGTATTTTCATGGTTTCTTTTACTGCAATGCTGTTGGTTGAGCTTGAGAAGTTTATACGAGCCAAGTTTGTTCCTCAAACATAACTCTCTTTCCGGCAATAAGCAGTTTGAAAAATCTGATTTTTCTTTCTGGTTATTTCAAACACCATAGTAAATGGATGTGGTTATTGTGGGGAATTTCACAAAAGAAAAAACGAAAAAATTGATTATATGGTTATATCCCCTCGTGGAGGAAGGAAATATCCAATTCGTTATTTCTCATGTGTCGTATTCATGGAGAAATATTCTCGCATGTGGCATTATAATAGATGAATTGAGGGACATATTGTAGGTAGCAAGAGCGTTTTGGCAAAACGTGTTCTCGCTGTGAAAGCACTGATGGCGGTACTTGTTGGTTTTTATTGATTTCGATTCCTTTTTTATATAGGTATTAATGTACTGTTACGACGTCAGTATTATTCCATGAGAAAGACTTCCTATTTATCACGGGATGAGTCCCCAAAAAGAAGAAAGATGCAATGGGAAAAAAAATAATCCTAATTGTGGATGATGATGAAACCACCAGAGAATTACTGTCATTGATGGCAGAAAAAGCTGGTTACAGTACGTTACTCGCAAGCGATGGTAACGAAGGATTGCGTCTTCTTGCAGAGAATGCTGTTGATGTCCTGCTTTTCGATATCTTTATGCCGGAGAAAGATGGAATTCAATTTCTTATTGAGCTCAAGCAGAAAGGGTATCCATGTAAGACTATCGCAATATCTGGTGGCGCATACTTTGGAAGTGGAGTCGACTATCTTAAATATGCTCAGGCTTTTGGCGCCGATCAAGTCATCGTAAAACCAGTTTCTCAAGAAAAACTATTGCAGGCGCTTCACTCTTTCGAAGAATCGAATAAATCGGTGGATATTCCATCATTATAATGAGCTTTATAAGTTTGTATTTAAAATAAAAAAGGCCGATATGTCGGCCTTTTTTATTTGCAGAGAGAAAAAACAACGTGTCCAGCTAAAAAGCATTGTTTATGCAATAGGAATAGTGTTGCGTTGAGGTAATATCTACGGGAGAATCTTGTAATGCGTTGGATTGTCAGGACATTGCCCCATACCACATTCAAAGAAAGTTGAAATGATATTAATCAAAACAATCAAAGCCGTGATAATGAATACGAGTTTCGTTAAACCATCAGAATAGACAATGTCTCGCTCTTCTAGGAAATTATCATGATAAAAAAGAAAAATTCCAATAATTACAATTGATGTAATGAAAAATATGAAAGCCCAAGTATACAGGTGGAGACCCAAAACAGTTCCGCCATAGCCGCCGGTGCCGGGAATAATGTGAAGGAAAACTTGCCGGCCAGATACAGCCATGCCGTACACGGCACTCAGGAGGCTGATACCATAATGCCCGGCGCGCACACCGAAACGAACATTCAGCATGGGGCCAATTGCCAACCCAATAAAAGCGATTCGTTGGAGCAAGCAAAGAGGGCAGGGCATTTCTTGGAGGACGAATTGAAAAAACAATGCGCCGGCCAAGACAAAATCGACCATGAAAACACAAAGTGCGTTGAGAACTCGACCAAGTGTCCTATACATTCGTAAAATCCTTTACAGATCAATGGTGAGCGGGGATGTAACGTGATGCCAGAACACGATCGCACTAACGACGAGCATGAGAAGAACTACCATTGTGGCCTGCCTGCGACGACCTTTCCAGCCGAGGGCAATTGAAAAGAGTCCCAATACAAATATAAATGCCATCATACAGGTTACCCCTTTGTTTGAGATATTTCCATAGTTACAGCGTATTGAGGTGCGCCACCGATATCCAGTAAAAAAGAGAGAGAAGGATCGGCGTACCGCAGAAAGCAATTTAAGAATTTATTTGCCCAATAATTCCTATTTTATCAAGGAGCTGGTCGCGCTGCGATCTGAGATGGGAGCAGTTTGTTTCATGCTTTTCAAGGATATATCGGAATGGTGAATTCCGCATCATCATATGTTTGTGGAAAAAACTGATCATATAACTTTTTTCGCGTTGTCTACGGTCTTGTATTACGAAAAGCATTCAACATACGTCATGTCGATAGTGCGAGAATTGGCTTCATTCATTGTGATTTAAACATATTGAATTGAAAAAGCACATGGAATTTAGGATCGGCGGCGTTGAATTTTCATCCTGACTTTTTTGATTTTTTCTATCTCCTGTTGTTTCTCTTTCCATAAAAAGGCACTAATAGCCGCTGCCGTTTCGACATCAAGATCAGCAGACTCTTTGGTTGGCAGGTCCTCAAACCCCTCTTCATCAAACAAAAGTCCATCAGATTGGTTGCAATAGTGTTTCGCTACATACGCATTGCTCTCATTAAAAAAATCGAGAAACCGACGCATATCGGCACGGAGTGGGGTTCGATTGAAATCGGGATTTCGTTCGAGCAAGCTCACAATATCCGCGCGAAGAGGATTGGGAGCACCATCAATGAATGCGGGAAGGTATGCATTCATGCGCCGAAGAAATTCTAAAGCAGGAAATTGCATGGAAGGGTTAATTCGAAGGCGTTTGGGTTTGGCTACCTCGGGAAGACTTGTTCCCTGTAAGAAGTCCGAGACAATATCTCCTTGGTAGAGTTGAGATCGTTGGTAGATTCGTACAAGGAGATTGTTTTCGCCAAACACCGTCCCCCAGCGTTGGCAAAGCTCACGGTAATCATATCGCTGAATCCAGTGAGGGGTTGCCTTGATGGTTTCTGTATCAGGGATAGTGAGTGGCTGACTGTGACCGGATTTGATACTCGTTGAGTATGAGCTGAGAAAAAATTTATCTTGGCGTCTCAAGTAGATAACAACGGTGATGTGCTCGAAGTATGGCTTGAGCAGGTCATATAATCGTTGGATTTCTTGAACTGAAATCAATCTCGATGAACAATGTTCGTTGGAAAAAACAACAGTTTTGGCTTTTAACGAGGCCATTTCTTGAGCAAAATCCTGTTCAAACAGCTGACGAAAAGACTCAAGAGTTTCAGGAGAATGTATTCGATGGCGACGTCTGATGTCTGGAAAGACGTCGTCGCGTAACGCGTATGCAGCGAGTTTGGTATGATCGGGAAGTGCTGGCGAGGTCGCGTAGGCAATCCCATGTTGAAGCAGGAGAGCGCGATTCTGGTCGAAATAGCATTGAAGTGCTGTGGTGCCAGTCTTTTCAAGTCCAATATGAAGAATTGCATTCATGGTATTTATCGTAAGGGAAGGACCGAAGCTGCCGTGAAGGAGGATATTCAACTTCAGTAGTTAAGATACAATTCATAAACGGCAGATATTGAAATGACAAGAAAGCTCTTTTGAGGACATGAGCCAAAAGGGAACTCGGAAAGTACTGGATGAAATTAATCAAAATAAAAACATTTAAAATCAGTAGAATACAAGAAAATGTACTCTTCTTCAAAAAAAGTGATTGACGTTGGCGCGTCATTCTCATAGACATCCACCTCCCGACGCGAACGGGGGCCGGTTTTGCCGGCTTCGCCAAGCGGCTGAAAAAAAGTTTTCAGAAAGTGCTTGACGAAGGGGAGACGAAGACGTA
>NZ_AUBP01000029.1 GCF_000429305.1 Desulfovibrio inopinatus DSM 10711 | reverse complement strand
CCTAAAACAGGTTGGAGATACACAAATCCTCATCCCGAAGCCGCCGAAGAAGAAAGACTCGCGACATCAGCGCCAGAAGGCCCGGCAACGCTTCCGCCGTCGAGCAGGCATCGAGCCGGTGATCGGCCATCTCAAGCACGACCACCGCATGGCGCGGAGCTACCTCAAGGGCGCGGTCGGGGACACCATCAATCTGTTCATGGCATGTGCGGCGTTCAATCTCAGAAAGCTGATGCGGAAGCTGGGAAGTCTTTTTGCGCTCCTGGCGTTTCTGCTCCTCGGAGGAGGCGCGAACCAGAGACCGGCGGCAAGCATCACATAGGCGCTAAAACGGTTTTTTCAGGCTCGACTATGTATTGTCCGGACCTGATTTTAGTTCGATCTATGAAACACGAATTTCAGTCGTCGGTGATGTCAAAGAGCAGGAAGACGGAACGCTTCTCGTGAAAGTCGAGTCGTATGAAGTGTTGAAAGACGAAGCCGCTCCGGAAAATGAACTTCAGGAAGAAGGAGGCAACGCGTCTTCGTAAGTCTGTTTCCGTAATGGGAAGATAATACGAGGAAGAGGCCCGATTCCCGAGTACGGGTCACGACGTTTAGCCCGGCGGTTCGGCTTTAGCTGAACCGCCATTTGTATGCATAGGAGCATAAGAGACATGGAACATCTTCTCGATTCCGCCCCGGAAGAGGCAGAACCTCCTCTCGAACATGTGGCTGTGTGTGTTCCCTCCCCAGTAATGCGCCGACATGGTCGGGGAATGCGGGGTGTTTTCCCGTTTAGTGCAAACAGTCGAGAATTTCGGGACGTCTGGTATCCAAACGTGACCGATGCGCAATGGAATGATTGGCGCTGGCAGCTTAAATCCCGATTGCACAGCTTGCAGGATTTTCGTCGAATCTTTGATTTGAGCCAGGATGAAATCGTCGCATTGGGGGGATTGGGAACGGCACTGCCGGCAGCCGTTACGCCGTATTATGCATCTTTGCTGTCGACGACGGATTCGAGTGATCCGTTGAGACGAACCATGATTCCGACACCGGCTGAATGCCATGTCATGGAGTATGAAGCGAACGACCCGTTGCATGAAGATGATGACAGCCCCGTTCCGGGATTGGTGCATCGGTATCCCGACAGGGTGCTGTTTTTGGCAACGGGCATGTGCGCGGCATATTGTCGATATTGTACTCGGTCACGCGCTGTGGGCGGTGAAAAAATGAGTGCACGGCCCAGAAAACGGTTTGATGCGGCCCTTGCCTACATTGAGCGTACGCCACAAATTCGCGATGTCGTCGTATCCGGAGGGGACCCGTTCACGTTAAGCGATGCCGCGTTGGAGTATGTGCTTTCCCGGCTTTTCGCCATACCGCATGTCGAAATGGTTCGCCTTGGCACCAAGGCCCCCATGGTCATGCCGCAACGCATTACCATGTCTTTAGTTCGAATTCTCAAGCGGTTTCATCCGTTGTTTGTGAGTATTCATGCAACCCACCCGCGTGAACTCACTCCGGAATCGTCCGAAGCATTGTCTCGGTTGGCCGATGCTGGCGTGGTTATGGGGAGCCAAACCGTGTTGTTATCCGGCGTCAACGACAATACCGCAACGGCAACGGCGTTGTTTCGTGGATTGCTCCGTAATCGCGTGCGACCATATTATCTTTACCAGTGCGATCAGGTCCGCGGGTCCTCGCACTTTAGAACGCCGCTTGAAACCGGCCTTGATATCATTCGTGGGGTGCGTGGTCATACGTCGGGATACGCTGTTCCACATTATGTTGTGGATTTGCCTGGTGGCGGTGGAAAAACAGCCGTATGCCCGGATGCCGTTGTACGGCGTGAAGGACAGGTCATCACATTTCGCAATTACGAAGGGCGTGAGTTCGATATCGTCAACCCCATGATTGCCGACACGGCGAGCAAGGACGCATCATGAAAATCGGTCTGACCTATGATTTGGTGGACGACTATATTGCACGCGGAATGAGCGAAGTGGAAGCGGCCGAATTCGACAGTCCGGAGACGGTGGATGCCATTAGCGAAGCGTTGGAAAACGTCGGTCATCACGTAGTCCGTATTGGGTCTTTAGAGCCGTTGACGAGGCGTTTAGCTCTTGGTGAATCGTTCGACTTGGTTTTCAACATTGCCGAAGGGCTGGAAGGGTATGGTCGCGAAGCGCAAGTCCCGGCTGTGTTGGAAGGGGTCGGGATTGCCTGCACGTTTTCGGACCCGCTGACACTGTGCTTGTGTCTGCATAAAGGGATGACCAAACGTATTGTGCGCGATTGCGGTATCCCGACAGCCGATTTCATCGTGATCGAGCGCATGGAAGACCTTGATGGGGTCAATCTGCCGTTTCCGGTTTTTGCTAAACCCGTTGCTGAAGGGACAAGCAAGGGGGTGACTTCAATGTCGCGGATAACGGATATGCACCAGCTCAAAACAGTGTGCATGGATCTTCTGGAAACATTTTCTCAACCTGTTCTTGTCGAAACGTACTTGCCAGGTCGAGAATATACGGTCGGCATTGTCGGAACCGGAGAGGCCGCACGTGTCATCGGCGTCCTTGATGTTGCCATTAAAGCCGAAGCCGATGGGATCGATTATACATTTGAGACGAAGAAATATTGCGAAGAGCTTGTCACCTATCGTCTTGGCACGGACGAGCCTGCACGCCAGGCCGCGGATACTGCTCTGGCCGCATGGAAAGTATTGGGAGGTCGTGACGCCGGACGTATTGATATTCGGTTCGATGCTGCCGGTATTCCGAATTTTATTGAAGCCAACCCATTACCCGGATTGCATCCGATACATTCGGATTTGCCTATTATGGCAACCTTGGCTGGTGTTGGATATACGGACCTCATTGAGCAGATTGTCAACTCGGCAATCTTCCGTATTGGCTCGAGTCGTATCGCAATGTTGGTTTCTATTGCTGACAGACGCTATAGTAGCGCCTTTTGACACGGAGAGATTCCCATGCGCGTTTGTATTTTGCACGATAAGCCCGAATCGTCTCTTTCGGTTGATGACGCTGATACGATCGTTCAGGCCCAGGCTGTTGCCAATGCTTTACGTGAAGCTGGGCATACGGTGTTTTTCTGTCATTTTGAGCTTGATTTGACGGCCGTTGCCAAGACGATCCGAGCATTATCAGCAGATCTCGTGTTCAATTTTGTTGAAGGCGCGGGAGGCAAAGCGCATTTGTCACATCTTGCTCCTCTCGTCCTTGAGGAAGAAGGCGTGGCATTTACAGGGGCAGGCTCCAGAGCCATGTACTTATCCACTGACAAGCTGACGGCGAAAGAATTGCTCGCTCATTCCGATTTGCCCACCCCGGCATGGGTGACGGTGGAGTCACTTCGTCGTGCCAATAGTGCCAGTATGATCGATCGATTCGATGCGGAAAGACGATTTATCCTCAAGTCCGTCTTCGAGCATGCATCCAAAGGGTTGGATGATGGATGCGTCCTCCAAGCGGCATCGTCGATGCTGCTTGAAACCGCGCTTGAAGAGAAACGGGCCAGCCAAGGTGGGCGAAATTTTGCAGAGGAATACATTCATGGTCGTGAATTCAACGTCTCGGTCATCGATACACCTGACGGCCCTCGTGCGCTTCCCGTGGCGGAAATTGTTTTTCGGGGATTTTCCGGTCCGGTGGCGATTGTCGGATATGAGGCCAAGTGGGATGAAGCATCGTTTGCCTATCACAACACGCCACGACGATATGATTTCAATGAAGACGATGCGGTTTTGATTGAGAACTTGAAACGCCTCAGCTTGGCCTGCGGCCGTCTGTTCGGCTTGCGGGGGTACTACCGTATTGACTATCGAGTCGACGCAGGACGGCATCCGTTTATCATCGACGTCAACGCGAATCCTTGTTTATCTCCAGATGCTGGATTGGCCGCGGCGGCAGCTCGTTCGCACATCGACTATACCGAACTGGTGCGTATCATTGCATTGTCTGGATGTTGCTCTGTCGGGAATGCGTGGGCATTGAATCGCCGGGCGGCGTAATATGAGTACAATGACATTTTGTCGAGGCATACAAGACCAGACGTATGTTCGTCATTGTGATTGCAACCATGCAGGAGACCAGAACATGCGTCGTGTTGACCTCTATGCAACGGGTCTGACTTTTCGGCGGAAACCGTTATCGGGTGACGCGGACACGATTTTCCATATTGTCTCGTCTTCAGGGTATTTCAGTTCGGAAGAGGCTGTGATGGCCGTTGAATTATTAGAAGAGTATGAAGCAAAAGGTGAGAAAAGCGGATACTCGTTTGTGTTTGCCGATGACATGGACGGAAAGACTGTGGGATATGGGTGTTATGGACCTATTTCCTGTACACAGAATCGGTTTAACCTGTACTGGATTGCCGTTTCAGAGACGTATCGTGGCCAAGGGGTGGGGAAATCATTGTTGCAAGCCATAGAGCAGGCCGCTTGGGCGGAGGGATGCCAACGACTATATGTAGAGACGTCCATGCGTCTGCAATATACACCGACTCGCCGGTTTTATGAGAAAAATGGCTATCTGCGCGATGCCGTGCAGTGGGATTATTATAGACCAGGCGAGGATAAAATTATTTATTTCAAGGATGTCTCCAAACCAGGATGAGGCAATGGCTTCTGTCGAAAATCATGCATTTTTTCAATGTAATACGAATATATATGTGTGGCGATGAGACCTTGGCCCTTGCGAGACGATACGCACCAAATTAAACGCCCCGGAGTCGACGACACCGGGGCGTTTGATTCTTAAAGAAATGCCGTGATGTTAGAACGGAACCGAACCGGGGGTTGTCAGGCCAAGATGCATACGTCTTAGCCCTTGGATATCGGCAACGGCTGTTTCAGCTTTGCTATAGGCCGTGCTTTCCTGAATAAGCGAGGCACCAACTTTGACAAAGGCTTCTCCATCACGAACGGTGGCTTCAACATCGGAAAAGACTTCATACAATTTTGCTTCAACACGTGCTGCCAAGGCCATGTCGGCCAGCATCTTTCGCATGATCTCGCGGTGTCCGTTGGTTGAAATGCGGACAGCGTCGACAATGATTTCAACAGCCTTATCTACGGAGATGTTGTGGAGGTTGAGATAGATATCATAGAGGCTGGGGTCACGGTTATCGTGTCCGAAAAGCATTTTTGTCCATTTGGACCGCTCTTGGTCCTGGCGGAGTAAGAGCGCTTTGGCTTCATCGTAGCCAATATTTTTGCGCCGCATTTGTTCACGAATGCGTTCTTCAAGGTCGGCAACGATGCGTACTTTCATGACGTTGGGGACATCATGCAAAAAAAGGTGACCCGCCATGCCGTGATACACAATATTATCGGAATGCATGCATTCAAAAAAAGCGGCTCGAAACAGCGCGAGGTGACGTTCTTTGGATGAGCCAAATGAATCAAGAAACCTGGGGGCGCGGCCAACAGCCAATTGCAGACGCTTTTGATCGACATCGAAGCTTTGAGCGGCTTGCTGGACGATTTCCGGCCCAATACAGCTATAGCCCAGAGTGTTGGCAACACGTTCAGCGATACGTTTTCCGTGGCTGGATGAATCGCGAGAAATAGTAATAATCGGCATATCAGGCTCCTTGCAACATTGTCTTCAGTTGGAACCATTTAAGCAGATTGCGTGCCAAATGGGTTATGTTTGTTTTTTCTTGTTATTTCGGTCTGTTAAATGCCGAGAAAAAGGCTCGCGAAATCATAGGAATGTTTTGTTTTGAAACATTTTTATGAAGTTCTGTGTTTTTGGTAAGTTGGATATGTTTCAAAATAGAACGAGCGTTTTATTTTGAAACATCGCTAGCCGTTTTCTTCAAGGCGTTTGAGCTTACGCCATAATGAACTGCGGCTGATACCAAGAATCTCAGCCGCTTCGTTGCGGTTGCCGCTGGTCGCTTGCATTACTTTACGGATATATTCATCTTCAAGTTCAGCAAGCGTAATCAATTTATCCGGCAGCGCTGGGGATGCAACAGGTTGTGGGGCAATTTGAAAGCGTTTCGGGAGATGGTTCGGGACAATAATTTTGTCTTCACAGAGGATAACGGCACGCTCAACGGCGTTCTCCAGTTCGCGTACATTCCCGGGGAACGGGTGCTGCATGAATATTTCGAGAACATCTCCAGAAAATCGTTCGATATTTTTTTTGAACTCTCGGCGATATTTCTCAAGAAAATAGCTACATAATAACGGAATATCTTCCCGGCGTTCTCGAAGGGGAGGAATGCGCAAAACAAAGGCATTGAGGCGGTAATAAAGGTCTTCACGAAATTCACCACGCTCTGCTTTATGTTGTAGGCTTTGATGAGTGGCGGCGAGGACACGGACGTCCACAGGGATTTCCTCTGTTCCACCTATTCGGATGACCGTTTTTTCTTGCAGGACCCGCAAGAGCTGCACCTGCATGGCGAGGGGGGTATCTCCGATCTCATCAAGCATGATGGAGCCGCCGTCGGCAGCTTCGAACAACCCTTTTTTGATACGGGAAGCACCTGTAAACGCATCTTTTTCATGGCCGAAAAGTTCGTTGCTGAGTAATTCTTGGCTGAAGGACGCGCAATTGACGGCAAGAAATTTTTTATTGGCACGAGGACTCAAGCGATGGATGGCTTTGGCCACAAGCTCTTTGCCCGTTCCCGTTTCTCCGCGAATCAGTACGGTGCAGTCCAGCGTCGCGACTTTGGCGATATTGCGCTTAAGGTCCTGCATGACCGGAGTTTCGCCTATAAGCCGAGGGTCGGTCACACTGCTGTGACGTTCGGGTTCCGTCGAAAAGGCCGACGAAGTAAATAATTTGCCGGCGGCAGCCATTTCAATTTGTTCGGATTCCATGAGATCATCAAATCCCGGCATGCTTGTGGTCGGAGGTTGGGCGAGAATCACCAGCCCCGATTGTTGTTGAAAATGCCGCAGGAAGGACCAAAAATCCGTCATGTCATTTTTTTCATAGAATCCAGAAGCCAAAGCTTCACTGGCTTGGCGTTCTTTGTCATTCCCTTGTCCGGTTAACAGAACGGTTTTGAGGTCGGGTTTAATCTCACGAAGTTTGGCGATGGTCACCAAGCCGTCCATTTCCGGCATTTTGAGATCGATAACCGCGAGGTCAATATGATGAGAGCGAGCGAGCAGAAGCGCATCAGGGCCACTTGATGCGACAAGTGGTTCCATTCCGCGTAGTCGAATTCGCTCGGAAAGAGAGTCAAGAAAATCGGCCTCGTCATCAACAACAAGGACCACGGGTTGTTTTTGCATGGGATGAAATAGGTTATGAAGCTGTTGGTTGTTTATGTTTGAAACATTACTCAAGGATGCGTTTTAAAATTAAACGTTTTACCTGCGAAAATCAATCCGCTGGCAGTGGGAAATGAAGCATTTTGCAATCAATAAGGTAAAATGTGGCAAAAAGAAACGGCACCAGACCATAAGTGCCGTTGCAAAGGAAAAAACGCTGGAGTGATGTTGAGCGCAATCCACACATCACATATCGGGCGCGGCAGCACGGGTGTTGCCACGCCCGGAAGAACTATCTGTTTTCTTTCATCTTGACAAGAATAGGCAGGATCCGCTTGGTCCATTCTCCCTCGTATCGGCGATCATCGGCTAATCGTTGGGCTGCTGCAGCAGGATCAAGGGCTTGGGCATAGGGGCGTTGCGTGCGCATGGCACAGTAACTATCGACAACGGCAGCCAGGTTACCCCAGGTTGTGATGTCACCGTTCTTTCTTTTTCCTGGATATCCCGAACCATCAAGGCGTTCATGGTGCTGCAGGACACATTGTTCGATCTCTGGATATTTGATGTCGAGTTTCGACAGCATATCATGCCCGATGTTCGGGTGATTTTGAATTTTTTGTCGGTCGTCTGGAGTCAATGGTTGGGTCTTGTCACGAATGAAGGGCGGTATTTTGCTCATTCCGATATCGTGAAGAAAAAGTCCGAGAGCAATGCGGTTGAGGAGCTGGCGGTTCTTGGGCTCCAAACAAAAATCCTTGGGCCTGCTATAGAGAAAAAGCAGCAGTCCGAAAAAACCGCAGTTGACGGAATGATTCGCCAACGTGTGCTCTTTATGAAATCGTCGAACCAAGGCCCGGCCACGGTTGATGTCTTCCCAAAGGTATTCGGTCAGAACGAATATATCTGCTTGCAGCTTGTCGTAGACCATTTTCACGGGCTGTTCGAAAAAAGCTTCCATCCGGCGCGTAATGGCCATCTGAAAGATGTCGGCGGTTTCTCGTTCAGTGAGATGTTTGTCCAGCAAGACAAGGTCAAGCTGGTAGCTGATATGCTTGACGTAAATGGAATGGTCAACTCGCGAAACAAAAATAACACCTTCATCGACAAGCTCTGGTAATTCTTCTGTCTGGTGCTTGGACAGTCGATTCCCCACTTCGTAGTACGTTACGATACGCTGCACATCTTCACGAAACCGATAAATATTGAGCGGAGGACGATATTTACTGAAGCTCTGCAGGATGTCGTTGTTTATCTGGTAGAACTCTTCATCCAGGTTTTCGGGGATATCAAGGGATTTCTTTTCGCTCATGAGGTTCTTCGCAACAGGTTTGCCCGGATTTCCGGATGCGACGGATGATGGCCTTGGGTAAGACGATACAACAGGCTATACTTTTGTTCATGAGACAACGGATCCATTGTGCCATTTTGACAGTGGGGAGGTGTTGACCACGAACAGACGACATATTTTCTGCAACAACGATAACGGGATTATAATGTCTCTGGCAAGCCCTTCAGTATCACTTGAAGAGGACGATCGTGTGAAAACGACCAAAAATACGGAAAAAATGCTTCGTTAGCACGGAGAGAAATGAAAGATAGGAGGCTGAATCAGTAAAAAAAGGCGGATAAAAAGTGAGGAACGTGCTCTGCTTTTTATCCGCCGAGATGCTTTTCTTGAATTCTTTGTGAGGAATCGGTGTTGTCGTTTAGACAGCAGCGCGATGCATTTCGGAGTGTGATTTTGTTGTGAGGGAAAGATTGTGTGGTCGTTCATTCTCGGCGCGTTCGGAATGTGCTGTCGCGCCGAAAAGTCCTGACCAATCTTCTCCTGCCACGTCTCCAACAGACCCATGGCGCACAATACGGCCATGGCGATAAACAGCGACGCTTTTCCCCAACGCTTCCACATCGACAAGGTCGTGTGTCACCATGATAATGGGGATATCGAAGAGTCTTGCTGCTTTGGCCAATTCCGTACGCATTTTTTGGCGCAGAGGTTGATCCAAAGCCGAAAACGGTTCATCGAGAAGCAAGGCTGATGGTTGGCTGGCCAATGCGCGGGCTACTGCCACACGCTGCTTCTGTCCTCCGGAAATCACTCGGGGAGAACGTTGCGCCAATTCAGACAGGCCAAAGAGGTTCATCAGATCATCGACCCGATTGGCATCTTGTGAGGTCAGTCCACGGAATGGACGCGCAAGGGCAAAGCCAATATTGTCGCGAATGCTCAGATGCGGAAACAAGGCGTAATCTTGAAAGACATAGCCTAATCCACGATGTCGGGTAGGCACATCGATGCCTTTATTCGAATCAAACAACACACGGCCGTTGATTTCGATGTATCCGGTGTCGGGACGCATGAGGCCGGCTAAAGCCGTCAGCGTCAGGGTCTTGCCCGATCCGGACGGTCCGAAGAGCACGAGACTATCATCTTCCGTCTCGAGTGAGCAGTTCAGAGCGAAGTTATTGCTCTGCGAGTGCAGCCGTTTTTCGATATGGAAGCGTATTCGCATGGGATATCCCTATTTATTTTTTGACAGCAGAGAAGCCGCGGGCTTCCAGCAGCTTTTGTCCGTCCGGAGAGAGCACGAACTCGATAAAAGTTTTTGCCAAATCAGGGCTAGCGGCATCCTTAAGAATACCAATAGGGTAAGTAATCGGTTTTTCAAGAGGCATGGTCGCCACGATTTCAAGGCCATCGCCACCTTTTTTCGCATCGGTAGCGTAGACAAAACCAGCTTGGATTTCGCCACGGATCAAGTAGTCGAGCACCTGGCGTACGGATTCTCCAAAAATGTATTTCGACATAAGTTCGTCATACATACCAAGGGATTTCAAGCTACCTTCTGCATACCGTCCAGCGGGAACGGTTTTCGGCTGACCGATGCCGATACGGGTGACGGACGCTTCTTTGAGGGAATCGGGGCCGCTTATTTTGGCCGGATTTCCTTTCGGAACGGCCAGAACCAATGTATTCGAGGCAAAATTTTTCACGGAATCTTTCGTGACCAAACCACCTTCAACAGCTTTTTTCATCCACTGCTGGTTGGCCGAAGCGAAGACGTCAACAGGAGCGCCTTGTTCGATTTGGCGGTAGAGAGCACCCGACGAGGCAAAGTTGAAGGTTACAGTAACGTCGGGATTGGCTTTTTCAAACGCCGGTTTGAGGTCGGTGAATGCATCGGTCAGGCTGGCGGCGGCCGAAACGGTCAGGGCTGCGGCAAAGGCTGGGGCAGCCAGACAAACCAGGGCAACGGTTACGATGAGAATGCGAAGGAGGCGTGAGGTCAATTTCATGATAACTCCAATTCCATGATGGCGGCATTGGGGGCTATGCTGCCAGGGTTGTTCGTGGACGCTTTCGGTGGATAAACGCCCTGCGCACCATGCGCGTATTCCATGCAAGATATCCCTGTCGTCTTTTATTTCGGTTTGACGAGTCGCGCCGTGATAATAAGCAGAGTGATGCAGGTGACGGAAATAACGGCCACGAGAATATTGGCCGTCGTATCATCGCCTGCCTGAACTGCTGAGTAGACGGCGAGCGGCAGGGTTTGTGTTTTGCCGGGTAAATTACCGGCCACCATGAGGGTGGCGCCGAATTCACCCATGGCACGAGCCATGGCAAGCATACTGCCAGCGAGAACACCGCGAAGGGCAAGCGGGAGGCTGACGCGTATAAAAATAACCAATTCACTGGAGCCAAGTGTTCGAGCAGCGTCTTCAAGATCGTGTGGTACACTGTCGAAGGCTGCTCGGGCCGATTTGAACACGAGCGGGAAGGCAACGACGGCAGCAGCCACGGCTGCTCCCTGCCACGTGAACATGAGTGTAATCCCGAAATAGTCCCATAAATACTGCCCAAAGAGGCCTTTTCGACCAACAAGAACAATCAGGTAATAGCCGAGTACGGTCGGCGGCATAACAAGAGGCAGGGTTAATATCGCTTCGAGTCCATCTTTACCGGGAAACGGTCGGCGTCCAAGCAACCGGGCTGAAATGACACCGCAGACAACGGCAATGGCCGTAGCCACCAGAGAGACTTTGAGCGTGATGGCCAAAGGCGTGAATACAGCCGTCATCTTCCTTCCTTTGTGCTTCCTGTGTTGTCCTTTGATTTGGAGCCACGTCGTCCTCCTTTGTTCGGGAGTCGTTATCGGGAGTATGCATTGTCGTCTTGAAGCCGAATCAAAACTCGTGCACCATAGGGGCTGATTCGGGAAACAATTGGCTCAACGAGGCAGCGTCCATTGCAAAAGAATGCGGAGAATTGCCATAATCGTTATATTTCCTAAAGCGTAAATTAGAACGGCTTTATTGCTCGGGCAATGCGAACACGAAAAAAAAATGATTCGAGACCTGAAGACGAAACTGGATACACAGATATGTATGACTTCGATTCGATGGACGATGAGGCGTTGGCTTCGTTATTGGCGCATGCTGAAACTGAGGCTCGGCGCCGCTTGGCAGTGGCGAAGGGGCCGACGCCGTTGGCAGGACGAATTCCACGGTTTCCCAGGAACTTATGTCCAGCTATGAACTTTCAGGTCTCCGATGATGTCAAACACCTCGACACGGTTCAACTTGATCGCTTGACGCAAGTTATGCGTGACTGGACGGCTGCAGCCGATAGACCCGAAACGGTCCGTTCCCGTGGTCGGGTGCTCTTTATTTATTTGCTGTTACGCTACACAGGTGCCAAACTTGGTGAAGTTTTATCGTTGAGTTGGCCGCAATGTTACGATCCTGATGAACCTGCGATTGTTTTTTCAACGGAGGGGGTCTCCAGGCGCGTCCCGATAACTCGCGACCTGGCTGTAGAACTTGCGTCGAGTTTGCATTCTCCTGCTTTTCTTGGCTTATTGCCAGAACCGTTTCGACTTGATCCAGCTTTTGTCCGCCGCAAACTCCAGGAGGCTGCGGTACCGTCCGGATTTTGTAAAGATATGGTCTCACCCCGTATTATTCGTCACTCCCGTGCTGTCGAACTGTTTCGAGCTGGGCTGCCGTTGGCCGCAGTGCAGGCGGTTATCGGGCTGGGGAGTGCTGAAATGACGGCGAGTTATATGGGGGTTTCAGCACAAAATGCAGAAAAGCTGTTGGCGTATAGCCTTCAAGGAAACCACACTATGATAACGAGTGCGAGAAATGCTTTTCGTGGCAAAATTTGCGTCATTGAATCCGGCCCCATTGTCAGTCGGATTGATGTTATAACAGCCGAAGAGCTCTCGGTAAGCACCATGATCACGAATACTAGTCTCAGCGTGCTTGGTCTGGTTATCGGGACGGAAATTACTGTTTTGATCAAGGCTCCGCAGGTTGTTGTTCGACCGGCCGCCCCTGATGAAGGACATGAATCCAATGCATTTTTCGGAACAATCACCTCACGTGAAGAGTGCGAGATGTTCGTTGAAATCCAGGGGAAACTGGATAGAGGACCGGGGATTTGTGCACTGGTTGGTCGTGATGAAGATCTGCAATACGGTTTTGCTCAGGGGGACCGGGTGGTGTTTTCGTTTAGTTCATTTGCTTCCATACTCAGTTCGCCATAGCCTCAATGATCTATGCACAGCATGCATGAAATAAGGCCGGCGGCTATGATTCTCCTTGCACCGTTGTAGATTTCGTGTATTATCAACGGTTATTCGTGCGTTTTGCGCGTCACTCCAACACCAAGTAATTCCATGGAAGAACATACACAGCACCTTAAGGTTACGATTAAAAAAGGCATTTTTGACTATATCAAGTCGATTGCCTGGTTTGGAATTGGTCTTCTCGTACTCGTCGTGATGCTTGTTGCCGCTGGCGAGCAGTCCGAGACAAGCGATGTAACATATTATGATGCACATTTTACAGAGACCGCGTGGGAAGATGTTCCGGAAAATGCAACACTTGTTGGGCTTATTTCTTTGCGCGGAGAAATCAGCTCGAAGCGGTCGCAAGATGCATTTAGCAGCGAGCCCAACGGTATTGATCCTGAAAGTGTGCGAAAAGTGCTCAGTCGCATTGATGAAATGGGAGACATCCATGCCATAACGGTACTTGTTTCAAGTCCTGGAGGACAAATCGCCCCCTCGGATTCGATATGGCGCCAATTCCAATCTTTTCGTCAGCAAAAGAATATTCCACTGATCTTTCATACAAGTGATCTCATGGCATCCGGTGCCTATTATTTTGCTACAGCGGGTGATCAAGTCTATGCATCGCGATATGCCGATGTCGGTAGCATAGGAGTCCTGGCTATTCGCTTTAATGCACAAGCTCTTATGCGCGATAAGCTTGGTGTCGATGTTACAGTATATAAAACGGGCATCTACAAGGGGATGGGCAATCCTTTTGAACCAGCGACGCAGGCAGAAGAAGATTTAATCAAAAGTCAGATGAATGATTTCAACGCAAATTTTATTGATGTGGTTGCTAAAGGTCGGGGCTTGAATGCCGACGCGGTGCGTCAGCTGGCGACTGGGCGGGTGTGGTCGGGAAAAGACGCGTTGAACCTCGGCTTGGTGGATGCCGTTTTGTACCGCGACGAACTCGGAGATCAATTGGAGAAATTGCTTGAAACGACGTCCCCTGTTTATTTTGTGGAGTACAAAACGAGCAAGCCGATTCTTCTGAGCTTTCTTGAAGACTCGGGGATTCAATCATTAGCTCGGCAAATGGGAACTCTCATGAGCTTGGGCGGTGCCTCGTCTGCCGCAACCGGTTTGAAAGCGGGCTCGGGAACGTTGCGATATTTATATCAATACTAACCAACAGCCTGCACGTCCGTTGTCAGTACAGACAACGCGAAGTTGAAAGATCATGTGAAAGGAGCCTTCTCTTCAGAGGGCTCTTTTTTTGTCATATGATTTACGGGGGGAGGTACAGGGAAAAAATTGCTTATGGTATTATGGAATATTATGCCGAGACCGTGATGCTTGAATTGAAAAATAGATTCATTGTGTTCTCTGTGGCGTCTTTATTCCATGAATTATTTATTGATTGTAAATATCTTTCTCGAACGAGAAAACTGAGCGCGAGGTGTTCTTTGGGGGGGAAATTTGACCTTACGAGTTATGCATTGCGTAGACTGCCGTCGCGTTCCATCGCGCAGTGCACATGGAGTCAAGGGATCGTGTGAATGTATGCCATCAACGAGTGCAGTTTTGTTAAATGTATTTCTTTTTTGTAGCATGATGGTGTTATGTCGATTTTGATTTTTTAAGATGTTGTGGTGTCCTTGGTGAGGAAAATTGACGCGGGGAATGGGAAAATACGTCATGGATGAGTCTTCTCCTGCTTATGATGAGATGTTGTGGTGTTCATATTTCATGGAAAAACGTGACTTGGCAGGAATATTGCTAAAATTATTCCAGAAGTATTGAACCCCCAAAAGTGGGAGGACGTCATGAACATGCACGAACTTGAATCGCGGACCCGGACGATTGGGAATGAAACATACCACGAGATTGACAGAGAAGATGTTGCTCTGTCGCCAGAAGCATTAGGAATTATTCGTCAGGCTGCGCAAAAAGTACTTTCTCGATATGTGCCTCATGACCAACTCCATGAATTATCGATGGCCGATGCTATTCAATTTTTTACAAACAGATTATTTTGGAGCGAGACAACAGGGGGATTGCTGTTGTGCGCCAATTTAAAAGATGAGATTTGCTGTTTACCTATTTCTGAAGAACATTGGGAGACACGGGTTACCGCGTCTTTTCATTAAGAATTGTCTCGGTCATGGGGAAGTCGGTCCGTCTTGATTTCCCCATGGAAACATCTTCGAAAAAGCCTGTGAGGTGCCTCGTTGCGTTGAGAACATTTCGCACACGTTGACGAAGGCCCATATAGTGCTTTATCTCGCCTCCAGACAACAATGATTCTTACGCGGCATCGTGCCGTGCCTCTGAAGAAAACGCCGTCCGGAGACGTATGACTGCTCAATCCCAAATTCGAAATTTCAGTATTATTGCCCATATCGACCATGGAAAATCCACCTTGGCCGATAGGATCCTCGAAATAACCGGCCTTTTGACCGAACGAGATCGCCGCGAGCAGTATCTTGATCGTATGGATTTGGAGCGCGAACGTGGCATTACGATCAAGGCGCAGACTGTTCGCATTCCCTATACCGCACCCGACGGCAAAAAATACATTATCAATCTTATCGATACGCCGGGCCATGTGGACTTTTCCTATGAAGTCTCGCGGAGTTTGGCTGCTTGTGAAGGGGCCTTGCTTGTTGTCGATGCGACACAAGGTGTTGAAGCGCAGACCTTGGCCAATGTCTATCTCGCATTGGACCATGATCTTGAAATTATCCCGGTACTCAATAAGACGGATTTGCCCAGTGCCGACCCGGATCGGGTTGCTACGGAAATTGAAGAGGCTATCGGTCTTGACTGCACCGATTACATGGCCGTGTCTGCCAAGACCGGGCATAACGTCGATCAAGTCATCAATGCTCTTATCGAAAAAATTCCTTCACCCAAAGGCCAGCGTGACGCCCCGCTCAAGGCACTTATTTTTGACTCCTGGTATGATTCGTATCAAGGGGTTGTTGTCTTGTTTCGAGTTGTCGACGGTTCAATTCGTCCTGGTGATGAAATTCTCATGACGTCGACGGGGGCAAAATTCGAAGTGACGCGTCTCGGGGCGTTTTCTCCCGGTCCCGTGGATCTGAAAGAGCTTGCCACTGGAGAGGTCGGATTCTTGACGGCAAGCATCAAAACATTATCTGACGCCAAGGTGGGGGATACCATTACATTGGTCGATAATCCGGCCGATACGCCTCTACCCGGATTTCAGGAAGTCAAACCGATGGTATTCTGTGGACTGTATCCCGTTGAGGCAGCAGAATACGAGTTACTCAAGTCGGCCTTGGAACGATTGCAGCTCAATGACGCGGCCTTTACCTATGAGCCTGAGACTTCACAAGCACTGGGGTTCGGTTTTCGGGCAGGTTTTTTGGGCTTGCTTCATATGGAAATTATTCAGGAACGTCTGGAGCGCGAATTCAAAACGTCGCTTATCGCGACGGCTCCATCGGTTGTCTATGAAATTGAGACAAACGATGGAAAAGTTGTGCATATCGACAACCCGAGTAAACTCCCAAAATCGCAGGATATTCATGAGTTTCGGGAGCCATATTCACGTTTAGAGATTCATGTTCCCAATGAATATGTCGGGAATGTTGTCGCTTTGTGTGAAGAAAAACGCGGAATTCAGAAAGACATTCGTTACCTGACGTCCACCCGTGTCATCATTACATATGAGCTGCCTTTTGCAGAAATCGTGTACGATTTCTTCGATAAGCTCAAATCCATGACAAAAGGGTACGCGTCACTGGATTACGAGTTGATCGATTATCGCGCTTCTGACCTTGTGAAGCTCGACATTCTCATTAACGGTGACCCTGTCGATGCACTGGCTGTCATTGTTCACCGCGACAATGCGTATTATCTTGGCCGCAATCTTGCCTTGAAATTAAAACGCGTTATTCCTCGTCAGCTTTTTGAAGTCATCATTCAGGCGGCCATTGGTGCCAAAATTATCGCACGGGAACGCAATGCGCCATTACGCAAGAACGTAACGGCCAAATGTTACGGTGGCGATATCACCCGTAAGCGTAAACTCCTTGAAAAGCAGAAAGAAGGCAAGAAGCGCATGAAGCGCATGGGAAATGTCGAACTCCCTCAAGAAGCCTTTCTTGCCGCGTTGAAAGCGGAATAAGACGTGCTTCGTTAAAGATAATAAACGCGAGACGTTTTCCTCTGGAAGGCGGCTCGCGTTTTTTTGTATCCCCTTGCTTCTTTTCATCAGGTTCTGTGTCACGACAGGCTGTCACGTTTCTCTTGATAACGTCGCATCGACGAAATGCTTTTCCATTTGATACATCCGCTCTAAAGATGCGTGTTGGCTTTGCGCTGCCTTGTCACATATGACGGGTATCGATGGACTGGATTTATCAGAGGCGCTGTGCTCTCGGATGCTGTTGTGCATGGAGGGGAACTTTGGGAGGGTGAAATTTTGGCCGGAAATCTATCTCCTGCAGACCGATTTGGTATCTATGCGGTGATGGTGTGGGAAAAACAAGGTGATATGGGAACTGCTGAGCGGTTGTTTAAAAGGGCGTTGATGTTGGACCCGAACCACATTGATACGCTGAATAACTACGCCTGGTTCCTCGAAGTTGCTCGGCATGATATAGCCGGGGCGGATGCGTTGTATCGGCATGCTCTTCAAGTTGCTCCCCAACGGGTCGACACGTTGGGGAATTACGGATTGTTTTTGTGGCAGGCAAAAGCTGATGACGATGGCGCTGAAATAATGTTTCGTCGAGCGCTTGATATCGAATCGAGCCATGTCGGGAATGTCGGACTCTTCGCAAATTTCATGTGGAAGCGTCGAGGACAGCTCAATGAAGCGCAGACCCTGTTTGAACGGGGACTTGAGCTTGATCCGGACAACGCCAGTTTGCTTGGTGATGCCGCGTCGTTTTGGTTCAACGCGCTGTGTCAAATCGTCGAGGCAAAGAATTTGTATGACCGGGCCGTCTCCGCAGACCCCAATCACGGTAATAATCTTGCAGGACTGGCAACGCTCAGTTGGCAAGCCATGGCGAATATCGAAACAGCGGAACGCCTGTTTGAGCGCGCTGTCCGTCTTGAACCGAACAATGTCGACCTGTTGGGCAATTATGCGGTGTTTTTATGGTGCGGTAAGGCTGATCCCGAAATGGCTGATATTTATTTTTCTCGCGCCTTAGAGCTCGACCCCAACCATGTCGGTAATCTTGGCAGTGCGGCATGGTTCGCATTGGGACGAGGAGAAGATGTCATGGGAAAACAATATCTGGCGAGCGCATTGGAGAAAAAGACCGATGATCATGTGCTGGAACTGGAACTCGAATTCTATCGCTTTGTGTTTCTGCCCGAGGAAGAAAAGGCAGCGTGTGCCCGGCTCAACGATTTGCTTTCACAAGGTTGGAGGTCGCCATGGTGGAATTTGACGGCACATATCGAGCAAGCCAAGCGCATAGGACATCAGCGATTTTCTCTTGTGTTGGAGTATGCCCTGATCATCATGGATGAGATTCCGATGACATGTGCAGATGCGGAGGCTGTCAGGAATGAATAAAAATGAGAAGGGGAAAAGGTGGCTATGAAAATAGCTTAATCCACGGAAGAGGCTTTTTTCCGATGGCCAAAGCAGTTGCTTCTTCAATTTCGATTGGCTTTGAAAACAGAAAACCCTGGCCGTATTCACAGCCAAGATCACGAAGGATGGCAAGATGTTTCGGCGCTTCGATGCCTTCCGCAACGACATCAAGTCCAAGGTTATGCGCAAGAGCGATAATTGCTCGGACAATCTCACGGTTTTCTCGGTCGCTATCGATACGCCGAACGAAACTGAGATCAATTTTCAGTTGATCGAGCGGAAATCGCTTGAGGTAGCTCATGGATGAATAGCCGGTGCCGAAATCGTCGATGGATAGCTTCAGACCCAGTTTTTTGAGCTTCCCAAGTTGACTGGCTGCTTTGTCCGGGCGATCCATGATCGTGGTTTCCGTAATTTCCAGTTTGACCCCTTTCGGGGCGCAGTTCGTGCGCTCCATTGTTTTTTGGATTTTATTCCAAAGCAAGGACTGAGAAAATTGACGAGCTGAAATATTGACGGAGATCATAAGGTCGTCAGGACAATATTCCGACTTTGTCCATTCAGCACGGAGGCGGCAGGCTTTTTCGAGAAGATATTCCCCAAGTTCTATGATGAGGCCAGTTTCTTCCGCAATGGGAATAAATTCTCCAGGGGAGATCATTCCTCTGGTGGGGCTATTCCATCGTGCCAATGCTTCAAAGCCGATGAGTTGGCCAGACTGCATGGTGATGATGGGCTGCAGGACAATATAGAATTCTCCATTGGCCAATGCGGATCGCATGTCATTCTCAATGGACAAAACTCGCAGAAATTTTTTCTTCAGGCGGGTATTGAAGACTTTGACCGTGTCGCGCCCGACTTCTTTAGCCTTGTACATGGCAAGGTTGGCACTCTGGAGAATATCTTCCGGATTGTCGACGGAGTCAGGACCGAACATGACACCGAAACTTGCCGTTATACGGATTTCCTTGTCGTCCAGGAAGAACGGTTCAGCCATAGCCGCCTGCAGTCGCTTGATGATACGGATGGCTTGTCCTTGAGACACGAGTTCTTCGAGCACAAGAATAAATTCATCGCCGCCAAAACGAGAAATGGTGTCCACTCGGCGCACATAGTGGTGCATGCGTTTGGATATTTCAACGAGCAGTCTGTCACCAAACATATGCCCGAAAGAGTCATTGACGAGTTTGAATCGATCGATGTCAATAAAAACAACCGCATAGGAGAAGTCTTTACGGCGCCGTGCGCGTTCGGCTGCATGCTTGATGCGGTCGAGGCAAAGAGCACGATTCGGGAGTCCTGTCAGACTGTCGTGGAGACTTTCGTATGTGAGCCGTTCTTCCGCATGCTTGCGTTTGGTGACGTCACGTAAGCTGACACGCAGTCCCATAGGAGAACCGTCTTCATCCGGGGGGGCTTGTCGGACGGCAGCCAGAACCCAGTGCGTTGTTCCTACTTTGTCTTGGATGCGTACATCAATGGTATGTCCGGTCTCCCCGCTCGAAACCACTTTGAGGTCGTCCCATAACGAGAGGTCTTCCGGGTGAATCAATGACCGTAAAAAACCGGGATCGGATTGAAATTTTTCGGGAGTATAACCGGTAAGACGTTCACATGAAGGGCTGACATAGAGGAAGTCGCCGTTCGGACCGATCCAGGCTTCAAAGTCAAAGTTATAGTCAGCGACAATGCGATAGCGCTTTTGCGAAAGACGCAAGGCTTCTTCACTCCGGCGCAATTGCTCCACAGTGCGTTCGAGTTCGTCACGCATTGCGGAAAGGGCAAGCTTGTGCCGGTGCATATCAAGAAAAACACTGACTTTGCCGATAAGAATTTCAGGCTCGATGGGCTTGACTAAATAATCGACACCACCGGCTTCGTAGCCTTTGAAGATGTATTCTCGGTCGCGGCCCAACGCCGTAATGAACATGATGGGAACCGCTTGGCCGCCGGGGAGACCACGCAATGTTTCGGCGGTCTGGAAGCCATCCATGCCGGGCATCATGACATCAAGGAGGATGAGAGCGAATTGGTAGTTGCCAGAAGCTACTATTTCTACGGCTTCCGAGCCACTTGAAGCTTCAACCATATTGACCGACAGAGTCCGTAAATACTCACGCAAAAGCATGAGATTCACTTTTTCATCGTCCACGATGAGAAGATCTACAGGAGCTTCTGATTCAACGTAGGCACGTCCCGAAGAATCCGAGAGATTATCCGGGAGAACATACGGTTTCTCTGGCCGTTCAGGTGGTGGTGCGAGAATATGTTCTTTCATTCGAGAGCAATGTACGCGTGAAAACGTGATTTCGTCAACATCGATGCTCAAACTCTCGTGATGCCTTGGAGCGCGTCAGAGGAGAATGCTTTGTTCGCAATCGCTGTAGGGAATAACCATGCCGCTAGCCTCGATTCCTTCATATTCTGGGCGAAGCTCCGTAATAATTCTTCAATAATGAATATTTCATCCATTATAATCAGCCATATTGGGGTTGCCAATAATTTTATCTTGTGCAAAAAAAAGAGAATGACTCCAACCTGCGTAGTTTGTCAAACTGACTTTCATAATGAATTATTATAAGGGGTACCAATGAACAGGCTGGCAAAATTTTTCCTCGTGCTCATGCTCACACTGAGCTTTGTAGGTCAGGCTCTTGCCTCGACATGTGAATATAACACCAAGTGGGGTTTTATGCGCATGACCTATAATTACAACAATAATACAATGTGGGGAAACTACGCCTACCGGAATGGACGAGTCAGCGGGCAAATTCGCGGTGGAAGTGCTTTTGGAACGTGGTCTCAGTCCGATGGCGCATCGGGTGTTTTTCATTTCAATTATCATGACGGCGGATTTAGCGGATACTGGAAGTATAACGGTGATGCCAATTGGCGTGACCAATGGAACGGAAGTCTTATTCGTTGTTATTAGTTTTCCTATCGTTTGTCACAGGGCCGAAAGTGTAATGCTTTCGGCTTTTTTATTTGTTTACTGCTCGTATTCCGTCTTAAAAGCGTGCGCACGCAGTGTGTAGCTGTGTGAGATTCTTTATGTTTGTACGTATATGAGAGCGGCACTATTTTATACATAGGGATGAACTCTTCATGGCGACATATGCTATTTCAACGTTGGGCTTCTCGAAACGTTTACTTGCTGAGACCATAACACGGGGGGGGATTGCGATTGATGCCACCGTGGGGAATGGCAACGATACGGCACAACTTGCTCGTCTCGTCGGAGAGCAAGGACTGGTATACGGTTTCGATATTCAAAAAGCTGCCTTGGACAAAGCGAGAGAACGCTTGCAGCAAGAAGGGACTGAGCACCACGTACGTCTTCTACAAAAGGGGCACGAACATCTGGCCGAGACCATTGATCCTGGGCATGTGGGATGCGTTCAATGTGTGGTGTTTAATCTCGGTTTTTTGCCAGGCAGTGACGAATCCGTCATCACCACACCCAAAACAACGTTGGCTGCATTGAATGCGAGTTTATCTGTTCTGGCTATTGGTGGATTGATTTCCATTATTTGTTATACCGGGCATCCCGGGGGGGCATACGAAGAGCAGTGCGTGGAAACGTGGTCAGCGAAACTTGATTTTAACCAATTTCGCGTTCTGCGCTATGACGTTGTAAATAAACCGGGAGCGGCGATCAGGTTGTATGCAGTGGAGCACTGTCGGGTCTCCTCCCCATAAGAGAAAACGTGATTCGTCAGGAGGAGAAAGGTGAGACCAAAGTATAAAGAACCCGACCTGTTTTAATACAGGCCGGGTTCTTTCATAGGGTAAGTCCCTTATTGTTTTTCCATATCTTGGCCGCAGCAAACAAGCGTTCCGCCGCCACCGGTTTTCACTTCGACAACTTGGCCACAGAGCTCGCATTTGTAGACATCGCCGGAATTCGCCATACTATTTTCTCCTTTTTTGTTTTTTTAAAGCCCCATAAAACGGGGAGCCCAATTCTCATACTCTTCCTTATTTTTGCCATGATGGCAACCCTTCGAAAATCAAGACCGAGAAAAGCGGGATTATGAACTGGTGATTGGTTCGTCGCTCTCTTGCGTGTTCAATCAATGTATTGAAAGAGAAGAATTGGGATAGATTGGATCGTACGTTGTTGTTTCTTGTTTTTTTGTATTGTGTATATGTATTCGGTTTATTGTACTGAATGTTTCAATTTGATTCATGTCTTTTGACAATGCGTTTGACGTCTTTGCAGTAGCATTTTGTAAAAAAGTATTGTGGGCGTGGAGGGAAATATGTTCTTATAGACCTAATATTCTTTTTGCTGGTTCAGCCCTTCGAAGTCTTCAAGTCCGATCCGATGCTGTCGGGAGCGAGGAAACGGAGGAGCGGGGGGCGTAAGCCGCCTGTAGACTAAATAAGGGAGCGAGACAACTATGGCCGAAGAGTTACGGCATTTGATTGAGCGGATACAAAATGAAGCGGTGGGCGAGGCTGAGGCGAAAGCGGTGGAAATCGTGGCCAAAGCTAAAGCTCAGGCTGCGGCCTTGGTGGATGACGCTCGGTACGAGGCCAAAGCCATTGTGGAGACAGCAAAAAAAGATTCCGAAGTGTATGTGGAACGCTCGCGAAAAACCCTGGAGCAGGCTGCCAGGGATTTGCTGATCACGGTCGGACAAGGTGTGGAGAATATTCTTGACGACATTGTCGCGGCTGCTGTGGATCAGGCGCTGGATGTGACCACCGTGCAAAATATGCTCGTCAGCATGGCTGGACAATGTGCGCTGATGGAGGGTGAAACTCGACTTGAAATCCTTGTTTCACCGGAGCAGCAAGAAGAGATCATTAAGTATTTTGCTGATCAATATCGCAAACAATTGATTCGAGGCGTTGAGCTGCATGTCGATAATGAGATTCTCAAAGGCTTCAGAGTGTCTTTTCGGCATGACGAAGTCTATCTCGACTTTACAAACGACGCTATTGCAGAGGCCATGAGCGAATTTTTACGGCCGAAACTGTCGCGTATCGTGCGTCGAGCCGCCGATATGGAGCAGAATGGCGGCAATGACGTCGGAGCCGAGTGATGGGATCGCAGTATTATCTTGTGGCCTCGTTGCCCAGATTGGTTCTTGGACAGCGTCCGCCATTCGATGAGGATCGTTTCCTCTCGTTGTGCGAAGGCGTGTTGTCACCATCGGAACAAGAGGATGTCGGATTGGCCCTGGCGGGTTTAGGCGAAGATTCGACAACCCTGGGACATCATCCTTTTTTACATGGTTGGCGACGGTCCATGATCCAAATGCGAAACGCTTTGGCCTGTTCGCGGGCTCACGGCAAACACGTTGATGCGGCAACATGTACATTGGAGCACACAGGTTATTCCGGTTATATCCAGAATGTGGCCGCCCACGCTGTTGATGCAGAAAACCCGCGTGATGCTGAAATGGAACTGGATCTGGCTCGCTGGAAAATGGTCGAAGAGCTGCTCCCACAAGATCCATTCGATTTCGCCGTCGTGCTTGCGTTTGCCGTACGACTTCGTCTGGCTTGGCGCTGGGCACGAATGGATGAAACCGTGGGGAGAAAAAACGTCGAGGACATGGTGGCCGCCCGGTCGGCCGTGTCATGGAGCGCACCATCGTCATGAATACGAACATTGGGAAAGTCGTCGGCGTCAACGCCAACCTGTTGACCGTGGAATTCGAAAAACCCGTCATGCAAAATGAAGTCGCCTATGCTGTCATTGATGATATTCGTCTCAAAACCGAAATCATTCGTGTGCGCGGCCGGTATGCCGAAATGCAGGTCTTTGAAGACACCGCCGGTTTGAAAGTCGGCGACCAGGTCGAGTTCACGGGAGAAATGTTGTCTGTTGAGCTGGGACCAGGGTTACTGTCTCAGGTTTTTGACGGATTGCAAAATCCGTTACCGCGGTTAGCCGAGGAGAGTGGTTTTTTTCTTCAGCGAGGCAAATACCTTCGTCCACTCGATGGGGATAGAAAATGGCATTTTTGGCCATTGTTGGAATCAGGAGTGATTGTTCGGGCCGGCGATACAGTTGGTGCTGTACGCGAAGGGATTTTTGACCACAACATCATGGTCCCGTTTCGTTTGACTGGGAAGTATACGGTTCTTCAGGTCGCGGAAGAAGGGGATTACACGATTGACGACGTGATGGCCCGGTTGCGGGATGAAGATGGTCGTGAGGTCGAAATGACTATGACCCAAAAATGGCCAATTAAAATTCCAATTAAAGCCTATGCTGAACGACTGCGCCCAACCGAAACGCTTATTACGAAAGTGCGTCTTATTGATACATTTAGCCCGGTTGCAAAGGGCGGGGTGTATTGTGTGCCTGGGCCGTTTGGCGCTGGCAAGACCGTATTGCAACAGATCACGTCACGACATGCCGAAGTTGATGTCGTGATTATTGCGGCATGTGGTGAACGCGCTGGTGAAGTCGTTGAAACTATCCGTGAGTTTCCAAAACTTATCGACCCGCGTACCGAGCGCAGTTTGTTTGAGCGCACACTCATCATTTGCAACACGAGTTCCATGCCGGTGGCTGCTCGTGAAGCCTCGGTATACACGGCCATAACCATTGCCGAATACTACAGACAAATCGGACTTGATGTCCTTATGCTTGCCGACTCGACATCTCGTTGGGCACAGGCGCTTCGCGAAATGTCCGGTCGTCTCGAAGAAATTCCTGGAGATGAAGCGTTTCCCGCATATCTCGAGTCAGTCATTGCTGCGTTTTACGAGCGTGGTGGACTGGTTCGTTTGAATGACGGCCGCAAAGCGTCGGTGACCATCGGTGGAACCGTCAGTCCGGCTGGGGGGAACTTTGAAGAACCTGTGACGCAAGCCACCTTGAAGGTTGTCGGCGCGTTTCATGGTCTTTCGCGAGCGCGCTCCGACGCGCGCCGATATCCGGCGGTCGATATCCTGGAAAGCTGGAGCAAATATTCCAGTGTGGTTGATGACAAGGAAATGGCCAAGGCACGTGCGGTGTTGCGGCAGGGGGCCGATGTCGGCCAGATGATGAAAGTTCTCGGTGAAGATGGCGTCACGTTGGATGACTTTATCTTGCATTTGAAAGCCGAGTTCCTTGATGACGCATATCTCCAACAAGACGCGTATCATGAAGTGGATGGTGCCACTTCGGCGGAACGTCAAGGCCATGTTTTCGATGTTTTCATGCAGCTTGTGGAAACGAAGATGGAGTTTTCTGACAAAAACGAAGCGCGGCGATTTTTTCAGGAGCTGACGCAAATGGCACGCGATTGGAACCGTGAAACCATGGACAGTCGCGCGTTTGCCGACGCCGAACAGCGCATTAAGGACAAGATCGCCGAGGTGACCGATTATGCGTAAAATTTACCATCGAATCGAGCAAATTGCCGGAAATGTCATCATCGTCAACGCCTCGGACGTGGCCTATCGAGAGCTCGCGCTTGTTACGTCGTCACGTGGGACGTCGTTGGCGCAGGTCATTCGGCTCAGTGCTGATAGGGTGTATCTGCAAGTGTTTGCTGGAAGTCGCGGCGTCAGCACGAATTCCAAGGTACAATTTCTTGGGCGAGGGATGAAGACCCCCTATAGCCCCAACCTGCTCGGTCGTACTTTTACGGGGACCGGGGCTCCGCGCGATAAAGGGCCCGAGGTGCGTGACGAAGACATTGATATCGGTGGGCCGTCGGTCAACCCGGTTCGTCGCGTCATTCCACGTAATATGGTGCGAACCGGCATTCCCATGGTTGATATCTTCAACACGCTGGTCGAGTCCCAGAAATTGCCGATTTTTGCTGCGGCGGGGGAACCCTATAATCAGCTTCTCGCCAAAATAGCGCTGCAGGCGGAGGTCGATATTATCGTGCTGGGTGGCATGGGACTCAAGCACGACGATTATTTGTTTTTTCGGGATTATCTCGAGGAAAATGGCGCATTGTCCCGAGCGATCCTCTATATTCACACGGCCGCCGATCCCACGGTCGAATGCCTCATGGTCCCAGATATTTGTCTTGCCGTTGCTGAACGCTTTGCTTTGGAAGACCGCCGAGTACTCGTCCTGTTGACGGACATGTCGAACTTTGCCGACTCAATGAAAGAGATTGCCGTGACCATGGAGCAAGTTCCTTCCAACCGTGGCTATCCCGGCGACCTCTATTCTCAATTGGCGGCTCGATATGAAAAGGCCGTTGATTTCGACGGTGCCGGTTCGGTGACGATCCTCGCTGTCACCACAATGCCTGGCGATGATGTTACCCACCCGATTCCGGATAATACCGGCTACATTACCGAAGGACAGTTTTATCTTCGCGGTGGACGTATCGAGCCGTTTGGTTCGCTGTCCCGACTGAAACAACAAGTCAACGGAAAAACTCGCGCTGATCACCGTACGATCATGAATACCATGATTCAGCTCTATGCCGACTTCCGTGAAGCCCAAGAAAAACAGTCTATGGGGTTTCGCATGAGTCCATGGGATTTCAAGTTGCTCAAGTACGGCAAATTGTTTGAAGACAAAATGATGGATCTGAGCGTCAATATTCCCTTGGAAAAGGCACTTGATCAGGGTTGGAGAATTCTGGCCGATTGCTTTGAACCCCAGGAGACTGGCATTCCTTCGGGGCTACTGCAAGAATTCTGGCCCGAGCAAATGAAGATGACGGAGGAAGTCTAGGTCTCGGTGAAGTGGGGAGGCAATGGAGAATGCTTTCGTTGCCGTCGGGACGCTCTATGATGATCTTTTCAAAGGATCCATGAGACATGGCAAAGATCAAACTCACGAAGAATGAGCTGAAGGTGCAGCGGGAAAATCTGATTCGGTATTCCCGTTATTTACCCACGCTAAAATTAAAAAAGCAGCAACTTCAGGCTGAAGTTCGAATTTTGAGTCAAAGCCTGATGGAGAAAGAAGAACAACTTGTTGCGTTAGAGAAAGAGATTGAACCATGGGTCGGGCTTTTTTCCGAGCCATTTGAGTTCGCTCCCTATATCGCAGTGAAGAATGTCCGCTTGTCCGAAGGCAACATTGTCGGGGTCGCAATCCCTGTCTTTGAGGAGCTTGAATTTGATGCTGTATACCCGGACTTGTTCACCTCGCCATACTGGGTGGATGAAGGAATCCGAGTATTGCGAGAACGCATACGCCTGAACATACAAATCAAGGTGTTGCGTATGGCGCAAGAGCGGATTCTGTCGGAACTGGAAACAACGACGCAACGTGTGAACCTGTTCGAGAAGGTGAAGATTCCAGAATCCAAGGAGCATATTCGGGTGATTCGAATCTTTCTTGGGGATCAACAAACCGCAGCCGTGGTTCGGGCAAAGATTGCCAAGTCGAAATTTTCTGAACAGGCGGGAGCAAAATGATCATTCACATGAAGAAGCTGACGCTACTTTGCCGCCGGGAAGATCGCGACGAAGCTGTCGATATTCTTGGCAGAATTGGAGTGGTTCATGTTGTTCCTGTGACTCCGGGACAGAGCGAGCGTGTTGAAGCGTTGACAGCTAAACTTGATCGCGCACGCCGGGCGCTCGAAGTCCTGCCTGAGGAAACTGAAGAAGTCGCGTCGAAGGAAAATGCAGAACATGTCATTGATGAAATTTGGGAATTGTTGCCGGAGCGTGAGCGACTCCAGGATCGGAAGTCGTATTTGGAGAGCGAATACCGACGGATGACGCCATATGGTGATTTTGACCCCGCTATCGTCCGACGACTGTGGGAAAAGGGGGTCTTCGTCAAATTGTACAAAGCCGGCCCTAAAGTGACCATTCGCGATCTCGACATTGCCGATGAAGCGTATGTCCATGTGATTTCCCGCGATAAGGAAAGCACGAGAATCGTAGTGGCACATACTGAGGATATACGTCTTGACCTCATTGAAGAAGTTCTCCCTGAAATGGGGCTGGATGAGCTGGGACGTGCTATCATCAAAGTCAAACAGCAGCTTGAAAGGAATCGATATAACCTTGATGAACACGCCGGAGATCGGGACAAAGTTGCGGAAGCTGTTCGTCAGTTTTCGGAAGAATTGACGTTTGTTTTAGCGAAAGACGGTATGGGAGAAGATGGTCCGGTGGCCTATTTGCAGGGATATTTTCCGGAACGCGACGAGAAACGAATAGAGCGGATATGCGCCGACCATGGATACGGATATATCGTAAGTGATCCCAATATGATGGTGGATGAACCTCCGACACTTATCGAAAATCCACCCTGGGTTCGTCCCATTCAAGCTGTACTTGATATGATCGGAGTGACGCCGAGTTATGATAGTCCTGATGTCAGCCCGGTGTTTTTGCTGTTTCTCACACTGTTTTTCGCCATGCTTGTTGGCGATGCGGGCTATGGGATTATTTTTCTCGCGTTGAGCGTCATTATGCGATTCATGAAAAAGCTGCCTGCACGCGTGACGAATCTTCTGACGGTGATGAGTCTGGCCACCATTGTGTGGGGTATCTTGACGGGAACATATTTCGGAATCGCTGAGATCCCCGGTCCTCTGGCAGAGTTACGTCTGGAATGGTTGACCAACGTTAAAGCCGACGAAAATTTGATGCAATTGTGTTTTCTTATCGGTGCTGTTCATCTCACGTTGGCGCATATCTGGAGGCTGGTGCGGCTCCTCCCGAGCCTTGAGGCGTTAGCTCAGGTCGGTTGGATCATGACAACATGGGTTATGTATTTTGCGGCAAAAAGTATGGTTTTGTTGCAGCCCTTTCCCAATGTCATGTTTACGATACTCGGGGTGGGAGCGGTTCTCATTATTGTCTTCATGACCCCGGTGCGCCGTTTGAAATCGCAATGGTTTGAACACGTGATGTTGCCCTTGAATCTTATCGGCAATTTTGTGGATGTGGTGTCATATGTCCGACTCTTTGCTGTGGGCGCGGCCACATTTGCCGTGGCATCGTCGTTTAATGCCATGGCTCTTGGAGAAGGTATGTCCGGTCCTCTTGCCGGGCTCTTGGCCGGATTAATCCTATTTTTGGGGCATGGCCTCAATATTTTATTGGCTTGCATGGGCGTTCTTGTTCACGGGGTGCGACTCAACACCCTGGAGTTCGCCAACCACATCGGGGTCAATTGGTCGGGGGTCAAATTCAATCCTCTCAAACGCCGGGGTGAACCTTCCCGGGGCATCGACGCAGAAAACGTATAAGCAAAAAAAGGAGAACCGTATGGATATTCATCTTATGGCGGCTTTGGGCAAGGCAGGAGCGGCGGCGGCCCTCGGATTGGCCGCCATTGGATCGTCGGTGGGTACGGGGGTGGCTGGTATGGCCGCTATAGGTGCATGGAAGAAGTGCTATATGCAAAGCAAAAGTGCACCGTTCATCCTGATTACCTTTATCGGTGCACCGCTGTCACAGACTATTTACGGTATGATCCTCATGAATGTCATTGTGGGCAAATGCAATGAAGCGCTGGCAGGAGGTGAGCATGCCTTCGTCAACTGGCCTGGAATGTTGGCGGCAGGTATTTTCGGAGGTATCGCCATGGCTGCCTCGGCGATTTATCAAGGGAAGGCCGGTGCAGCTGGCGCGGATTCCCTCGCTGAAACCGGTCAGGGCTTCGGGAACTACCTCATGACCATCGGCGTTGTTGAAACCGTGGCGCTCTTTGTCATGGTCTTTGTGCAAGCGACGTTAAGCTGAAGTCAGCTTTCCATAATTTCACAAAAAAGCGGGAGAAGGCAACGTCTCCCGCTTTTTTAGAGGGGAGAGGAAAAAAGAATGCCACGGGGAAAATGTCAACGCGCTAATCAAGAGGGGGGATCGAACTCGTCATGCACAGCGGCAAGAACTTCTTTTGGGGCTTATTCCAATTCTATTTCAGAAAAGCCCTTTTATATTTGATATGTACTGTCTTTGCCGTGTGTTATTGTGCGTGTATCAGGTTCGTACGATTAAGAAATGGAATTACGTCGTGTTGACGGAGATATTACGACGACCGGATTGGCGGGAAAAGGTGATGTCTCGACTGGGGAAGAACGAACCGACGAGTTGTTAGTGACGATCGTCGATAGCGGGGAAGTGAAGTGCTTACTGTTTGGTCTGGCGTTGCAGGAGATCAATGTCACCGAGATTCACTTGATAAACTGGAGCCAGCTTGTATTCCCTAAGGAAATCATCCATCGCGTCGATTTTTTCTATTGGAGCATCCATTTCCTTGCCTTCACAATATCGGCCCCAGAATGCCAGTAGTTCTTTCGTTGAATACCCTTTGTATGTCTCGGGCAATGGCTTGTCTGTCATCCTTGTTGCTCTCCGCTTTATTGAGTTGATTCAAGATAACATTGACTTCTCCGCGAGACAAGACGGACGCGGTTTCTTTCGCGTTGAGGTTGATATCGTTTCGCGTGAACGCTTTTCTGAGTTTGCTGACAAGTTGCGGTTCTGCATTTAGGCGGGGATCGCCCATCAATCCGGCCACTGTATCAACCTGAATACCTGATCTGCCAAGAGCGCGGACGAATAATTTCGCGGACGCTCCTGTTGTTAAAACGTCTTCAACAACGGCAACGTTCTTTCCGTCCAAGACAGATGATATGTTTGCTCCGTCCATCATAATGTAATCCCTTACCTTAAAAGGACGTTCTTCAGGGGCGATATTCTTAACAGGAGCGGGGTGGCGTGATTTATAGAATTTTCCCCCATCTATAAATAATCCTCCTGTTCGTTGCGCCAACATCTCCCCAAGGGCGACAGGGAGTGTGTTTGCTCTTGTCGTGCTCGGAACGGATATAAATACTGTTACTTTTTTGGGATTGAGCTTGGCTTTGATTACTTCGGTATGGACTGATTTCCATGCAGAAGAGACAATACGTCGGGCTGCGTCGAGATCACCTGTTTTGGCGGCTTTCCAATCCGTCGACCGCTGTAATCTTCTGTCAGCACGAGGGGTGACCGTAATCCCTTTTTCATGCGCTGTACTTGTGGCTTCATAGCCGACAAGTGCAGCGCTTTGCATCTGCGCGATATTACCTTGAGCGGCGCCGTTTTGTGACAGACCGTACTTCTCCTTTACCTTGGCAAGCGCCGGTTCGATCAATTCAGATTTTTTGACAACGCGCTTTACCCCGCACAGGTTCTTCAGAGCTGAGGGCGTCAGCTCTCGTAGCGCTTTACGAATGGCCACGTCGTCAGCGCTGTTTTCGACAAGTTGAACGACCTTGCCCATGGCTGGACTATGCTCAGGCGCAGGGGGCATCACCACACAACCTTTGAGATTCAGCATTTCCAACAGTCAGGAATATACTGTATTTTATTTTTTTGACAGCCAACTGCCCTGAGACCAGACTATTTTCCATAGAGCAGGCATTAAGCATATGCAGAGGGGGTTGGCTTTCATCCCCGCTGTCCCTGCGTTGGACATCAATGGCGATCAACCCCCGATATCTTTTCCCTCAGACGCTCAGACAGTTCTGTGAGGCATTTTGTAAAACAGATCAGAGAGATCGCCTGAAAATTTCTGTTAAATGTGTCAGGGCTGGGAATGCTTATCATGCCAATAATCTCATGTAACTCCGGTTCGAGAGCTTGCGCATACTCCTCATGCCAGCATCCCCTCTTCTCCTGACATCCAGCATCAAACTGGCCAACAGGATCAAGCTTCCCCGCCCGTTTTGTGATAACCGGCATGCTTTACAAAATTATTTTCCTCAATTCAGAAAAATTGTTTATGGGCTCCTCTCAAATGGCTGTGAGTCCTTAGAATTTCATAGACTTCTAATTTAGCAAAAAAGACGGGTAGCAAACGTTTGAGTAAAGTCCCTTGTTCCCTGTCCAGCATTGTGTCTTACGGTGTCACACTTTCACAATCCTCTCCACCAAAGAAGCCACATGTGGTGGAGGGCTTTGAGAACAGGGGGTCCAATGGAGACGATGAGGTTGAAGAGTGCGGTGCTGTTGGCGCGTATTGTGTTGGACAATCAATAATTTTTTGACTGTTGGTGATAACGAGCGGCACGGAATGATATCCCGCATGGAGGAGAGCGAGTTTATTGCGCATGGAGATGGTATGTAGTTGTAAACGATCGGTGAAGCCGAGATGTTCGAGTTTTGAGGAGTCGGTGGTCCAGGCGAGGGCAAGCGCTTCTGAAAGGGATTTCCCTTGGATTAAACTTTGACGAAAAAGTGCAATTCCAATGAGATCTTTGTTATTTTTGGCGACAGGATAGAACGCGACGTCTGGATTGAGGTCGTCACGGGTAAGGAATTTTTCCACGAGAGCTTTGCAACTTGGACATGTCGGCGAGAAGAAAATTTTGATGTTGGCTTCTTCTGGGCCATAAAGCGCCTGCGGAGTTATGGATTCCCGTGCAGCGCCAGCCAATGCGGCGGTAAAGCAGAACGTCCACAACGCAAGAAGAAGTCCTCGTCGTGAATGAAGGGGAAAAGTGCACAGTGCGGTCAATCCGAGGAAAAAGGCAACAATCAAGCAATTGACACAGGATGCGGTGCCTGCCTGGATGAGCAATAAAACGGCATCGAAAACCAGGGCTCCAACGAGCAACGTCGTCAGGAAAGGGCGTGCTTTGGAAGAACGGACTGCAGCGAGGCTACTTAATGCGATGAAGCCGAAGCCAACTGCACCGAGATGGTAGAGGTCGATGCCAAAAAGAGTCGTTCCTTTATAAAATGCGCAGCCTTGCGTCACACACAGTGCCTCCGTCGCGCCCATGGCCGCGAGAAGACAAAACATAGCCCCGAAGAGTGCGCAAAGTGCAGCAATGCGATAGCGAAGAGATTCGTTCATGGTTTTGGTGTGTAAAGCTGGTCGCGCATTTTGTAAACAGGGGTCGGAGGCAAGACGTCCTTGTCGATGTTAGGCAGTTGGGTTTTGTGCCGTGTATGCCGTCTTGACGACTTCGGTTCCATAGATACGTTCGAGGCGACGGATCGTAAAATGGGCACGTGCCAAGTTCTGAAAGTGATCCATAAACAGGGTATTTACGGTAGCGCCGCCTATTGCTCCAAGTATGGGGACCATTTGTGCCGCAGCTTTCTCACCGACAACTATGCCGAATCGGGCCGCAATTTTGGAGATGAAGGCGAGAACGGCCGGTGCTGTTTGGTCAATGACACTCGAATTGGCCATAATACCAAGAGCGTTCTGCATGCTTTTGGCAAGCGATGCACGAACAGCCCAATAACTGAGATCGCGGGTCGGATCATCAGTATTCCCGCTACCGAGGGCAAACACTTCAAGACAGGCGAGTCGGGTTTCGGCTTGCGATAAATCTTCGCCCTGACTCCGCGCAATATCAGCAATAGAACGAAGAATGACGCCAGTGGTGAACGGAAGTTCTGCAGCCAATGCGGAGAACCCTGCAAATCCGGCAACAGCACCAGAGGCAGCTGCAGCAAATTTGTGCGTAAAATTACTCGTTTTTGTCGTAGCCTTCCCTGACATCGTGGAAACAGCGACATTAACGGCTTTAATTAACGACGTTTTGGCTAATGCCATTGCCTGAGTTTTGATTTTGTCGGGGACAAAACCGGAACCAAACGCGACCGGTGTTCCGGCATACTCAATCAGCTTAGCGGCAAAGCCCGGCTGTTCAAGGGTGGCGCGAGCCTGGGCAAGAGCGCGCATATCGGTATCGTTCATGCCCGCAATATAAGTCGTGGCAACAGAATGGCAAATAGAAATAAGGGACAGGCAAATTATGTAAAAACAGAACAGACAAGACTGGTACGGTCAACAACAGGGGGACAAAAGTGGTCGCAGTATGTGGGCGTGCTAATATTGAAACAGAGAGAAACGACTGAATGACGTTCGAATATTCTTGTGCGTGGGCACCGTGAGGAAAGGGGAATATCTTATTAAAAATAATACTGTGTGTGATTACAACTCTTCAGCGAGTTGCTTCATGGAGTAGAAATCAAGTTCGGCAATATGTCGTGGAGAACGTTTGGCCTCCCTTGGAGAAGGGTGTTTGGCTATGAGGGCAAGGATGAATTCCTTGCTTCCGATGATGCCACTGTCGGTGAACCATCGGGTGCGATAAAGGAATCTATCGGTTCGAGTGTATTCGTACCCATCACGTTTTGCTTGTTGATGGATGCTTTCGGGGATGGAAGCCCCTTTGATCGATCCCATTGCTCCTGTTTCATAGAGGAAGCGACGATACTGGTGGAGGCGTTCATTAACGGAGTCGATATCCCAGTCGTCCATGCCGAAGTTGAGACTGAGAAACTTTTCGGCACGGTGAGTTTGAAGGTGATATCCGATGGAACTCCATCGATAATCCTCTGGTCTTTTGACGATTCCGGCTCGTATGGGGTTGAGATCAATGTAGGCGAGACAATGCACTAAGGCTGCGCCGTTTTGAACGATAACGCTTTTGAAGCGATCTCCCCAAAAATAACCCCGTCGTTTGTGGCGAGCGTTGTACCAACGGGAAAAGGATTGTTTTACCTCGCGCATCAATTCCGAGAGGCTTCCCCACTTGTGTCGACAACGCTCAATGGTGGCTGGAGAAATAACGGCATCTTGACCATAGAGAGACATGTAGCGACGACAAATTTCTGTATCACTGATGGTGCTGCCAGGATGAACGCGTGTGAGGAGATGAAAATGATTTCCCATGATGCAAAAACCAAGGATTTCGACAAAATAAAGCTGAGAGAAGTGCTGAAGAATGTGGAGGAGATGGTCTTTTTCTGCAGCCTTTAAAGGAAAGCCATCAAGAGCCGTGCGAGACATGACATGATAAACGCACGGTTCATTATCGACAAGAAGACGAGCAATTCTAGGCATGTGAATTCTCTTCGCAAAAGTGAGCGGGGCAACAAGCGGAGTGTGCACCACATTGGCATGTGCGTCAAGAAAAGTTGCCTGTCCCTTTTTACTTTACCCGAATGACGCTTGGCAGTATGTTCTTTTTTTCTTTCCACTTGAGAACAAGCGAGTCCCTCATGAGCCATTATGAATTGATTTGGAAGGATGTGGTCAGCATCCGTGAGCGGTGCCCCCTCGTTTTGAGTGTCACCAACAACGTTGTGACGAATTTAACGGCCAATGCCCTGTTGGCTATCGGGGCGTCCCCTGCCATGAGTCATGCTGCTGAAGATGCCGCCGAGTTGGCCGGTTTGGCACAAGCCGTGGTGCTCAATATGGGAACGCCTGAATCATCATATGTCGAAAGCATGAACGCCGCGGGGATGGCCGCCAATACCGCTCATGTTCCCATCGTTTTTGATCCTGTTGCTGTTGGAGCGACGAATTATCGTTCTGCAACAGCTCGTCACCTCATGGAGAAGGTGACGATGACGGTTATTCGTGGGAATGCATCGGAAATTATGAGTCTGGCCGGACAAACGGCAGCCTCACGCGGAGTGGATAGTCTCTATGATGGAGGTGAGGCTGCAGAAGCGGGACGGAGTTTATCCAGCGTGTTGGATTGTGTGGTTTGCGTGAGTGGTGCCGAAGATATCGTTGTTGGCAAGAATGTTCTGCGCCGCATTTTCGGGGGGCATGAGCTTATGCCGCGGGTGACAGGCATGGGGTGCACGGCTACTGCCATTGTGGGAGCATTTTTGGCTGTCAATCCTGATCCCTTTGCAGCAACATTTCATGCCATGGCTGTGATGAGTGTGGCAGGCATGATGGCAGGACAGAATGTCGCCGGCCCGGCTTCGTTTCAGGTGCGGTTCTTGGATAGCCTGTATGTATTAACAAAAAAGGATATTGAAACATATCTGCATATTGCCTAAAGCGATGTTGTATAGTGTTTTTATATCGTAAAGAGAACGACGATGAAGCCGACGCCCGATTATAGTGTATATCTTGTCACGGATCGACCGTGTTGTTTGGGACGAGATGTTTTGGATGTTGTGCGACAAGCTGTTGCTGGCGGAGCTGGTGTCGTTCAATTGCGGGAGAAGTCCTGCGACACTCGCACGTTTGTCGAGCTGGCCCGAGCAATCAAAAGTGTCTGTAGCAAAGCCGGTGCACTTTTTGTCATCAACGATCGTCTTGATGTGGCCTTGGCCGTCGATGCCGACGGTGTTCATGTCGGCCAAGATGATATGCCTGTCTCTGTTGTGCGTGAATGGATCGGGCCCTCAAAAATTGTCGGGTTGTCCGTGAACACCATTGAACAGGCAATAGAAGCTACTGGTTTAGGAGTGGACTACCTTGGAGTAGGACCTGTGTTCCCCACCGTGACCAAAGCCGATGCGAAAACACCGCTTGGCCCCGAAGGGCTCGCTGACATGCGTACACGTGTCGATCTCCCGTTGGTCGGCATTGGAGGCATAACGGTCGCGAATGCTGCGGAAGTTATTCGGGCCGGAGCGGTAGGCGTTGCTGTTGTATCGGCGATATGTTCGGCAAGCTCTCCAGCTCAAGCGTCCGCTCAGTTGCGAGACGCTGTCGATTTGGGCCCCCCCAACTGATACGTGGGACGAACAACGAGAACGACATGTATTGGTGATAACAGAGAACAATGATCACGTTGTGCGGTACGACTCCTGGTTGCCAGAGGGGGTATGTTCTGCTGTTGCATTGCCGGGGAAAGTGGGGTAGTGGGATCAATTCCTTTTTGCTTTCCCTCCAGACACATTCAGTCTGGTTTGATTGAAAGTGAGGAGATACCGTCTACGCTGGGGCTACTTAGCGAGTGTGCTCCGCGTTGATTCACACGAGAGATAAGGAATAGCATCGAACATGAAGCTTAGGGATCGTTGTCGCGCAATCGCCACCATTGCTGATGGAATTAAGGCGCAAGGAATGTTTCCGTATTTCCGGCCTGTTGGAAAGTCTTGGGGAACGGAAGTGGAAGTGGCCGGAAAACGTTTGGTCATGATTGGTTCCAATGATTATCTTGGACTCTCTCACGACCCTCGCGTCAAGGATGCTTCCGCCCAGGCTGTATACCGATGGGGAACAGGACCGGGCGGATCACGTTTTCTGAGCGGAAATATGGAATTGCACCAAGCGCTTGAAGAACGTTTGGCAGCATTCGTCGGCAAGAAAAAAGCCGTGGTCCATGTGACCGGTTTCAGTGCCAATCTTGGCGCGCTCAAATGCCTTATCGGTGGTGATGATCTCGTTGTCTACGACAAAGAGTCTCACGCCAGCATTATCGAAGGCGTTCTTGCCTCCAAAGCCAAAATGGTGTCGTTCTCGCATAATGATGCGACACATGCGTCGAAGCGCGTAGAGAATCACGGCAAAAAGACCGATGGCGATATTTTTCTCATCACCGAAGGCGTGTTCAGCATGTCCGGTGACATTTGCAATCTCGCGGAACTCGTCAAGATCAAAGAACAACAACCTGATCTTATTTTTTATCTTGATGATGCTCATGGTTTAGGAGTGCTTGGCGACCGCGGCCAAGGGACGGCTGTCCACTTTGGCGTCGTCGACAAAGTGGACTTTATCATGGGAACCTTCAGTAAAGCGATGGCATCCATTGGAGGTTTTATTGCCTCGGATGATATAGAAGTTCTTGAATATATTCGACATCAATCCAGGACGCAGATTTTTTCGGCAGCACTGCCCGCGGGCAATACAGCGGCTGTGTTGGCGTGTCTTGACGTTCTCGAAGTTGAGCCTGATCGAGTTGCTCGTCTTCACGCTGTTACGGACAAAATGCGTCGTGGATATAAAGATATTGGGTTGCGGATTACGGAATCCAATTCTCCCATTATTCCCATTACCATCGGACCTGACGATGTGGCTTTTGCTTTCTCACAGGCACTTTTTGATGAAGGAATTTTCGCCTTGCCAGCCATCTATCCAGCTGTTCCCCGTGGTGAGGCACTCATTCGTACAGCGTACATGAGTACGCATACTGATCGTCAGCTTGACTATGTCCTGGATGTTCTTGATAAATTATCACGCAAATTCCGTGTACGCATCGGTGATGGAGTCTATGAAGCCGAGGCCGCCAAGTCGGATTCCGAGAATGGAAAAGGACGTCAATCCTACCTGTGACGTTTCCGTTTTGCGCTTTGGAGCCGTTGTGTAACCAGAATGCGCTGGTTGACGACTCATGAAACCAGGTGCCTTCGGGCACCGTGGTGTTTGTGACAGCCTGGTGCTCTCCAGGCTTGTCATTGACTCGTCAATTTACTATCACAACATCCGACTGCGTCCCGCCGGTGCTTTTTTCGGCAACATGTAAAACAAGACGGATTCCATGTCTCGAAATCAGCGGCGCCCGAGCGGCGCTTCGTATCGCTCCCGATATAGCGACGGATCAAAGTTGTTGCGGCTAACTGACCTCCTTCTGGTCAGTTTTAGAGCCGTTATGCGAAAAAGACGCCGTTATGTCGGTGTTATGGCGGCCATTGCCCTTGGTACCGCCGGTATGATCATCATTATCACCATGGGGCGCGACCTCAAATCGAATTTTAACAACGATCTCGATTTGCTCGGTGGCGCAACCATCATGAACGCCCGTTTTGAACGAATTAACCACCAACCACAGGAATGGTTCCAGCAATATACGATGGAGGCCATTTCTCGTATCCCTGGGGTTATGGATACCACTCGGGTCGTCTTTAAGCCTCAAGCGGTGACAACGTGGCATGACCAGGTTTTTGGCTTCAATATTCTTGGTGTTGAAGCCGATTATTGGCATGTCTTTAGTTTTACGGCAGAAGTGGGACGGTTGTTCACGGCCGAAGAAGTTCGCGAGGGGCGTCGCGTTGTCGTTCTCGGGCAGGATATTGCTCGGCGAATATTTGGTGGAAATGAGCAAGCCATAGGGCAACTGATTAATATTGATAATAATTTGTATGAAGTTATTGGTGTGTTAGGTGGGGTTCGCGCTCTGGATAAGAGTCTCTTTGCATTTTTGCCACTTCCAACGGCACAGGCTCGTATCCAGCAAATATCCACCCCGTATAGTGCGTATATTCGGTGTGAAACGTGGGATGATGTCGAGCCCATTGCCAAAGCTCTTCCCAATGTCATTAAAACTTACCAAGCCGATCGAGGATTGCAGGTTATCGTTGCCTGGGAGCCTTTGAAACAGGTTCAGCGTGTTTTTTGGTGGGTGTCGTTGTTTATTTACGCATCCATTGGGGCAACGCTGGTTCTGTCTGGTTTTGGTATTTGGAACATTATGATGGCTGCGGTCACAAGCCGGACGCGCGAGATCGGCTTGAAAAAAGCCATGGGTGCAGAAGATAACGATATCTTGCTTCAATTTTTATTTGAAGCTCTCTTTGTGACTGTCGGTGCTTCCGTTTTTGGTATTATTCTGGGACGGGCCGGTGTGGAATATATGAGTCGACTCTTGGGGGCTCATCCTCCAGAGGGTTTGTTCTGGCTGTGTCTTGCCTTCGGGCTCGGATTTGCCGCTTTGCTCGGCATCGGTTCAGGACTGTATCCGTCCATCCGCGCCAGCCGTATGCAGGTCGTGGAGGCTATGCGTTATGAGTAGTGAGTTTCATCCGTATAATGCCAATATGGTCCTTGGTTCGACTGCGGCGACACAAGGAGCACCTGTTATTCAGGTCAGCCATGTCACCAAAGAATATCAAACTGGTGATGATCGCATCAGCGTGCTTCGTGATATCAACCTCGATGTCTGTGCCGGTGAGATTGTCGCAATCATGGGGCCATCAGGTTCGGGAAAATCGACCTTGTTGTTTATTCTTGGCATTTTTCAAGAGCCGACGAGTGGAGGCTACACGGTTGCCGGACACGATGTTTTATCCTTGACTCGATCCGAACAGGCTATCTTTCGCCGTGAAACTATTGGATATGTTTTTCAAAGCTGTGACTTGCTCGACAATTCGACGGTGTATGAAAATTTGGAGTTGCCGTTGATATATGCTGGAGTTCGTCGGCGTGAGCGTTCTTCACGGATTAAAGAAGCGCTGCATATGGTCAATCTCGAACACCGCATTCGGCAGCCTTCCAACCGTCTGTCCGGTGGGGAGAAGCAACGCGTGGCCATTGCCCGAGCGCTGGTCAATCGTCCTGCTTTTATTTTGGCGGACGAACCGACTGGGCAGCTTGACCGGGAAAATAGCAAACGGATAATGGACTTTTTCAACAAAATCACAGAGGATTCCCAAACCGCAATGATTGTGGTGACCCACGATGCTACTACTGCCGAACGTTGTACTCGGCAGTGTGTTCTTGCGGACGGGGTTCTTAATGAATACAGGCATGCCTAACGCCAACGACGCGGAGACATCTGCATGAAGAAACATGGTCAGCAGCCTTCTGTTTTCCCGAATGGAGCACGAAGAGTCGAAAAACGACACGGTCGTTTTGCGCTTTCGATATGGTGCATAATGGCCGCTCTTATCACTGTCGGCGCGGTGTGTATGCTGTCTCCGGCAGTCGCGTCTGATCTTTCCGTGGATCCGGCCAATCGCTATTCTGCCAAAAATATTTTGAAGCACTTGGGAGATATCGACCCGAACTCTCCTCAAGCTGCATCTCGTGTCGATCCCTCGACCATGAATGAATCCGATACTTCGAAGAGTGAGCCCGAAACACCGAAGCAACTTGCCGATGACGTATTGGACTCGGATGCCGAAGTCCTGGCTGATGCCAAGGCCGATATGGAAGCTGAGGTCAAGGCCGATATGGAAAAGCAGAGCAAAGTGAAATCGACCTCCTCGTCGGAAAAGAAAAAAAATCGATTCATGGCAAATAAGTCCGATCCGGATGAGGAAACAAGTAAAGTAGAACTCGTCACTGACGGGAAAATTCGTGATAGAGATCCCGAGGCAGATAAAACCGTACGGTATTCCACTATCAAGCAACCGGCGGACTTTAATGAGTGTGTCCGTGTCGCCCTGACACAGTCACCACTTCTCGTCAAAAGTGCTTTGGAAATTGAAACGAAACGTCTCGACGAACAGGATGCTTTTTTTCAGTTTATTCCGACGTTTCAAGTTGTCACCACCTACTACTTCTCTCAGCCGGCGCTCGTTGACAAAAACGAGGAGGAAAATCGAAAGCCGTATAGCCTGACGTTTTCCACGCTTTCGTACAATCCGATACTGAATTACTTTGAGGTTGAGACCCGTCGAGCCTATACCAAGCTTGCCATGGTCGAACACATGAAAGTTATTGAAGAAGCCTTGAAGGCGCTTGGAAATGACTTTCTTCAATTGGCCATGCTTAAAGAGCAGCTTGATCTGACAAAAGCAAAGCAGAACGATGCGTTGCGCAACCTCGAATATTACAAAACTCGGCAGGGCCTCGGCCATGTGAGTCAGCTTGATGTACAAATCGCCGAAACCAAGCTCGATTTGGCGCGAAACGAAGAACAAAAGCTGAAGACAGCAAATCGAGTTATCCTTGATCATTTGAAATATATCATCGGCGTTCCCTTTGTTCAGAAACTGAAACTCAATCTCGACAACGCCGCGGATCAAGTCCTCGAAAACTTTGATCCCCTTGAAGTCACCGATGAATTGATCATGCGCAATTCCTACGATTTGCGTGAAGTCAAAGTGAAGCGCGATTTACAAGAAAAGAATATCGCTTTGTCGTATGTGAAGTTCGTTCCTACTTTTGACTTCGGGATTCGGTCACTCGATACGCTCTCTGATAGTAGCGCGTACGAGGATGGAGCCGAAAACCAAGTGTATCCTTTTGTGACGTTTACGCTCCCTATGGATTGGCTGACCAAAGGACGCGACGTTGCTAGGCAATACAAGAAACTGGAACAACTCGATGCTTCGGCCAAATCAACGGAGTATGAGTTGATTAGCACGTTGCAGAATTCTTTTACGCAACTTGGTACGGCGAATTCCAATTTGGGATACTATGAAACGCAACTTAAACTGGCCCAGCTGAACTTGGAACGATCCAGGTATATGTATGACGCTGGGGAATACAGTTTCGATCAAGTATACGGTCAGCAAGACGCGCTGAATGGTGCGAAAGCGAATCTCTTGAGCGCAAAGCTCGAGCGGGAGAAAGCCTTGCTGAATTTGCGTTTCCTCTCGGGAGAACTGCGAACCCGTTATGTCAACGAGTCCATCAGGGAGAAACTCTAAAATGAAAACGCTTAAAATTCTCGTTTTCGTCAGCTTATGCCTTGCCGCTACCGCCCGTGCTGGTTACGGCCAAGACGCTCCTGCAGCACAAGCGCCTGCTGCACAAGCTCCTGTAGCGCAAGCAGTGCCCGAAACTGCCCGGCCTCGTGAAATTATTTTTTCAGGTAAGCTGTATAGCCCCCATAAACAAACGGTAAATCTCAATTACACCGCATATGTGAAAAGCATAAAGGGAAACATCGGAACCAAAGTGAAGAAGGACGACACCCTTGTCACGTTTGAAATTCCGCTTGATACCCGCATGGCTGAATTGCAAAATGTTTCTTTGGTCAATACCAAGAATCTTGAATATCAGATTGAAGAAGCGGAAAATCAAATTGAGAATTACCTTATCAAACAGCGTGAACTTGAAGTGCTGTTGAGAAAACAGCTCACCTCACCGCAGAGCCTTGAACAGAATAAGCGAGTGATTGATTCTCTTCGCAAAAAAATAGCCATGTTGAAAGAATCCTATGCGCTTGAACGAAGCTTGTCCAAAGACAGACTCGAAATTGCGCAGGGAAAATACGGCAGCAACGTTTCTCACACGCACGTACCTGAGAATGGATTCGTCAAGTCTCCTATGGATGGCTACATCTTATGGATGAACGCAGACCTCAAAGACGACATGGTTTTGGCGAGTGGGACCAAGCTCTATGAAATCGGTGCGATGGACCCACTTGTTCTGCGTGCAGAAGTTCATGAAATCGAAGCACAGAAATTGACAGTCGGGGATAAAGCTACCGTGACGTTTGATTCTGTTCCCGGCAGAACGTTTGGTGCTACGGTTACCACGATCCCATGGGCGCCGTTGCCGTCGGCTTTGCAACAACCGTCATATTATCAGATTGAACTCACCTTGCCCAATACGGACCTCCGTTTGAAAGAAGGCCTTAAAGGACAAGTGACCATCATCCCAGGACAACAAGGATAAGAGCATGGCGCTGACTGTTACGCCCGTTGAAACCAAGGAGGAGCTTGAGGCGTTTATTCGCTTTCCCTGGATGATCTATAAAAATGATTCCAACTGGGTTCCGCCGCTTATTCCACAGCAGCGGGAGTTTTTATCCAAGGAAAAAGGGCCGTTTTTCGATATCGGTGATGCCAAATTGTTTCTCGCCAAACAGGATGGAAATATCGTGGGGCGCATTAGTGCGCATGTGAATTATGCGTACGATAAACTCCATGATCCACGAACGGGATTTTTTGGTTTTTTTGAATCGATAGATGATACAGCCGTATCCCGAGCGCTCTTTGACACGGCAGCAGCGTGGGTTGCCGAAAAAGGTAAGTCCAAGCTGCACGGTCCGCTGAACTTTTCTATCTACGACGAAGTCGGTCTCCAGATAGAAGGGTTTGAAACCATGCCCGTCATGTTTCACGTTCATAATCCGGCGTATTATGAGCGCCTTGTGCTTGATTGGGGATTTGAAAAGGCGTTTGATTGGTATGCCTATCTCATTACGCGACCAGATACGTACGATGCAGACAAGATGGAGGCTATGCTCAATAAAATTTTAGAGCGCAATAACCTGACCATCAGCAACCCCAAGCGGAATGAGTTTCGGCTTCGTGCGGAAGAAGTACGCGCCTTGTTCAATGATTGTTGGAGCAAGAATTGGGGCCATATTCCGCTGACCGAGCGACAGTTCGATGATATCTTTGTTCAGCTCCGTAAGTTGCTGCGTACCGATCTGCTCAACGTCATTCTTGACGGCGATGAGCTCGTTGCCTTTAGTGTCGTTTCTCCGGACATGAACCCGATGGTCAAAAAATTTAATGGCCGATTTGGTCCCATCGAGATATTACGGCTTTTTTGGTATTGCCGGGTACGTCCCCTGACATCAGCGCGGGCAATTATTCTTGGGGTTAAGGCCAGCCATCAATGGCGCCGCCTTCATCATGCACTTATCCTCAAGATATGGAGCAATTTCCTGAAGAATTATCCGCACATTCAGTCGTGCGATTGTTCGCTTATTCCGGAATCGCTTACCGCGTGGAACAAAACACTTGTTCAGTACGGCGGCCAACGCAATAAAACGTTTCGTCTGTACGAACGCGAAATTTAATAACGCTCCGGCGTTTTGGAAAGAGCGAGGAGATGACGGGAACCCCCTTTAAGAATCGGGGGAACCTGTTATCTCCTCGCTCTTCTTTCAATTTCTCTCTTCCTGTCACCGTTACGGTTTTTCCTCAAACCATTGTCGCGGGTACAATAAAGGTGATGATATATGGTGTTGATGGGATTTCTGTATGATGACGCATCCAATACGGGAAGGGACGAGTCCTTTGTGTTCATTAAAGCCTTTTAATCTGTCGGAGGCATCTTCACGATGAACTCTTCCGAAACGCGTGACGGGGTTGTCGTTGCTGTGATGACACTGTGCGTGTATCTGGTCGCACACCGTTCTGGCATTTTGAGTGCGTTTGTTATCAATGACGACACCCGACAGCAGATTTTTTGGATGCGTCAGTATACCTCGCCAGAGCTTTATCCCCCTTCGATTCTTGTTGCCTATGCAAAAGCGTATGTGCCGTATGGTGTTCGCGCACTCTACTGGCTTGGCGCAATGTTTATGGATCCCGTGCAGTTTACTAAAGTCGTGGCTGGCGGATTGTTTGTCCTTCTGGCTGTTATTCTATCCGGACTCGGGCGAGTCTTTGCCGGACGTACTGGAGCGTTTGTCGCGCCGGTTGTTGTTTGGCTGATGCCGTTTTTTCTGAATAATATTTCTGGCGGATTATCACGGGCATTTGCAGCACCACTCTTGGCGCTGTTTGCCCTTGGTCTTGTTCGCGAACGATTGTGGATGGTCGTCACAGCTTTGTTGGTCATGGCAATCTGTATCCCATACATCTGGGTATTGGCAGCATTGGCTTCAGGACTTGGATATCTGGCGGGGTTGATATCCCGGAAATGGCGTCCGATTTTTCCTTCTACGTGGTGGCATCTCGGCATTTTAGGATGTATGGCACTGCCAGTTTGGATGTTCAAACATGCCATGGACACCATGGGATTTGGCCCTTTGGCCGGCCGAGCCGATATGACAGGGCCGCATGGTTCTATTTTGCCCCTGTATACCCAAGCAGGGCGGTTCGAAATCCTTCCCTTGCCGAATCCATTTATCGATCTGATCTATCGACCGTTTGAAAAGATCGGTCTCTTTCTCGATGTGGGCTTGGTTGCCGGGATCATCAGCCTCATAGTCTTGGCCCCATTCCTGGTTATGGGGTGGCGCTGGGTTGATTGGAAGCGAGTAGGGCACAAAGCACGGCCGTTGATTTTTCTCGGACTGTCATCGCTGCTGTTGTACTGCGTTGCACGATGGGTCGTGGTGAAACTCTTTGTTCCGGATCGATATGTACAATACAGCGTGAACATAGCCTATGCGCTTGGTTTTACCGTTCTATTTTCTGCTTTGATGAGCCAGTGGAAGGTTCGGCGGCAGGTTAAGGTCGTTTTGCTTGCTGTCTGTTGTGTGGCGGGAATGGTGCGCTTGAGTGGAGAGAGTCTGTATGATTACCGAGGAGATAGAGCCTTGACTCACGCTGTGCTTGATACCCCGGTGACAAGTGTTTTTGCCGGACCGCCACGGCTTCTGGATAATGTGTTGACGTTTGGCAAACGTGATGTCCTGTTCTCTTTTGAGCTGGCTCACCCATGGAATTTGGGATACTGGCATACCATTGCACCGCGTCTCACAGAAACTCTTGATGCTCTCTTTGCCGAATCGCGTGATGCGGCCGGTCGGTTCGCCCGGAAATATCGCGTTGATTTCATGATAGTGGACCCGACATGGTTCCATGATGACAGTGCTGTACGATCCGGATTGTTTGCGCCGTATGCGGACCAGGCCTTGCAACGGAAGCAGGAAAGCAAAAGGTTTTTCTTTGAACAGGATAGGAGTCTGCCACGTATTATATTGCCGGATGGGCGAAGCATTGTCGATCTGCGTCCTTTACTGTAAGGAGAGGCGGATGTTTCGACTCCCGATGCATGTGCTTACCACATAGTCCGTTCAGTGCGTTTCGTTTCTGCCACTTCAACAAACGAAGTTTTCCCCATGAATAGTAAACTATCGATTATTATTCCTCTCTATAACGAGGAAGACAATATTGAGCCTCTGTACGAGAAACTTGAATCCGTACTTGGGGAAATCGGTCACGAATACGAAATTATTCTGATCAATGACGGTTCCGAGGATGACACGAAGAGGCGTATTGATGCCGTCGCATGCCGCGATACGCGAGTGAAGGTCGTTCACTTGCGCCGGAATTTTGGACAGACTGCTGCCATGATGGCCGGCATCGACACGGCCGAGGGAGACATTCTTATCCCGATGGACGGCGACCTGCAAAACGATCCTGCCGATATCCCGGAACTCTTAACCAAACTTGCAGAAGGGTATGACGTCTGTTCGGGCTGGAGAAAAGATCGTAAGGATAACCCGCTGAAACGCAACTTTCCCAGCAAAGTGGCCAACTGGCTTATCTCAAAAATTTCCGGAGTCCATCTGCATGACTATGGATGTTCGTTGAAAGCGTATAAAAAAGAAATCATCAAAGGCGTGAAGCTCTACGGGGAGATGCATCGTTTCATTCCCATCTATGCCTGTTGGCAGGGAGCCAAGGTGACCGAAGTCGGCGTCCGTCACCATCCGCGCATCCACGGACAGTCAAAATATGGTATTGAGCGCACCATTAAAGTTATTTTGGACCTTATGGTTGTGAAGTTTCTCGACAAATATGCGCACAAACCCATGTATTTGTTCGGTGGCTTTGGATTGGTCAATATTTTTGTCTCGTTTCTCTTTTTTATGATGATGTTGGGCTACAAGTTTTTTGACAACAAGAGCTTTATTGAAACGCCGTTGCCTCTCGCTGTCGTGCTGTTTTTTCTGATGGGCTTCATGTCCATTTTCATGGGGCTTATTGCAGAAATCCTCATGCGAACCTACCACGAATCACAGAATAAACCGACCTACATTATCGACCGGACATGCAATTGTAAGGATATCTAATCAATGTGTGGCATCTGTGGGTTTGTCGGTTCGATTGATCGGGATGCACTCAATGCCATGAACGCTGCGCTTGCACGGCGCGGCCCCGACGGGGAAGGCGTTTTCATTGATACGCAAACCGGTGTCCATCTTGGACATCGACGTTTGGCTATTCTTGATATTGCGGGTGGGCATCAGCCCATGGCGCTGGCTGACGATTCGCTTATTATTGTGTTTAACGGAGAAATCTACAACCACCGTGAACTTCGTACTACTTTGGAAGCGGAGGGTTGTGTTTTTCAGACCGACCACAGCGATACCGAAGTTTTGCTCCATGGTTATGCACGATGGGGAACATCGCTTCCGACTCGTCTTAATGGCATGTGGGCGTTTGTTTTGTATGATCGAGCCCGGCATCGGCTTTTTGCCAGCCGCGATCGTTTCGGCAAGAAGCCATTCTACTATAGCAACACCTTACAAGGGTTTGCATTTGCCTCAGAGCTGACCGCATTGGGGGTTCACCCGTCTGTAGAGACAGACTGGGATATGCTGAGCCTGGCCAAATATTTTGCGTATGGATTTATCCCGGCCCCGCGTTCGCTTTACCAGGGTGTGCAGAAGTTGCCGGCCGGCTCCAATCTTGTTTACGACATCAACTCCCAGTCCCTTCATATTGATCAATACTATGCATTTTGTCTGGAACCGGATGAGTCTTTGGCTCGTGACGGCGAAGATGGATTAGCCGAGGAATTATCCATGCGGCTCCGTCGCGCTGTTGCGTGTCGGCTCGAAGCGGATGTACCTCTTGGGGTGTTTCTTAGTGGGGGAATTGATTCATCGACCATTGCGGCGCTGGCTGTGGATGAAAAAGGGCACGCAGATGCCGTCCATACATTTGCCGTGGGCTTTGCTGATCCCCGATTTGACGAATCCGGATATGCCGAGAATGTTGCTCGATTCCTTGGTACGACGCATCATACCCAGCGATTGGAAGTTCACGCCGGGTTGCAGATGGCCTCCGAGATAGCCGGCTTTCTGGACGAACCCATGGGGGATTCTTCGCTCTTGCCAACCGCGTTGCTCTGTCGGGAAACGCGTAAATCCGTTACCGTGGCGTTAGGAGGCGATGGGGCTGATGAACTGTTTGCAGGGTATGCTCCATTCAAGGCTTTGGGGCCGGCGATGTGGTACGACCGCTTGATGCCTCCCCGCGTACACCAGGCTATACGCCTTGCTGCAGCACGACTTCCTGTATCTCATGGATATATGACCTTTGCATTCAAGGTGAACAGATTTTTGCGGGGTATGGGCTACAATTGGCGTGTTCGCAATCCTGTTTGGCTTGGTCCGCTTGCTCCGGATGAGGTCTCCGATCTGCTTTCCACGCGGTATCATGTCGAAGAACTGTATAGTGAAGCTATCGAGGTGTTTGAACGTTGTCCTTCGACACATCCAATGGACAAAACATTAGAATTCTATACCCGTCTGTATCTGGTTGACGATATCCTGACGAAATTGGACCGTGCCTCTATGATGTTTTCCTTGGAAGCTCGGGCTCCATTTCTTGACCTTGATGTTGTGGATTTTGCTCAGCGTCTTCCCCGCCGCTTTAAATATAGACATGGTCAAACCAAGTATCTTTTGCGTCGAGCTATGGCTGGGCGTATACCGGAAGAAGTCTTGCAACGCGGTAAACATGGTTTTGCTCTGCCTGTCGGCCAGTGGTTCGCCAATGGAGCATTACATATTGATCAGCATAGTGCTCCTCCGGGATGTAATTTAGAAATTCTTGCCCAAAAATGCATGGCCCATAAAGCAGGCAAATCTGATGAACGTCTTTTCCTTTGGAATATTTGGTTGTTACAGCATCGTGAAGTGCTGTAATAAAAAGAAGATAGGCATCTCTGCTGTCATGTTTGTTAATATGATAAAATAATAGGGAAAGGACTTTTCATTCTGCTCGCCTCATTGTAGTGTATCTCCAAAAATAACCCTGCTTTCATACGTGCTCTCTTTCTTGATTTCCTCCCCTTGTAGTCGATATTTCCGTCCGAAGTACACAGCAGGATATCCACGGAGGAGAATATGCATGCCCTATTTTTTATTGTGTGTATCCTCGCAAGCATTGTGGGATTACCAGGCAATTCTCTGGCTGAGAATGAGATCTCGTCCATTATAGCATCGATTCTCCTTGATGATGAAGGAGTTACAAACCTCTCTGGTACAGTGATATTGCCGGATGGTGTTTCGCTTGCATCTTGTCAGATTGAGACAAGTCTCTCGACGACAACCATGGGAAGTGATGGGCAATACACCATTGAGACATTTTCCGATGAACCACAGTTGGCTTTAGCCGTCGATGCATCCGGTAATGTCGTTCTCTTGGGATTTATCGGCGAAGGACAAACCAAACTGGATAGTCTGTCCACAGCGAAAGCACTCGTTTTCTTCGGACTTGGATTCTATAGCCTGTCTTCTGTCGATGATGCGCTCACTTTGCTCGATACCCAGGAATCAACGCTTGCGCCTTTAGTAGAAGCCATTGAATCTGCTATGCAAACCGATCCTGCCGCATTGGCACATGGTAATAGCGATATCCATCAAGCCTTGCTCGATGTCGTGGAAACATTTCGGCAAGTCAGTGTGTCGACAACACATCGCGAAGCAATACCAAACGCTTTGAGCATAACCCCAACGCAAGGGGCCAGCGGCCTGCGTCTCAATCAACTTAGCGGATTCAACACTATACGGCTGACCAATGGATACCGCCGTCGACCGATCGTGCTTATCGAAGAGCTCGGATATGTGCCCGAATTATCTGATACATTTGTGACGTTGAGTGGTATCAATTATCTTGTTGATCCTTATTGGCTTGCTCCAACAGACGGACTCAATGGGTCTGTCGGGACGTTCGGCGATCTTCTCTCCGGCAAATTTGCTTATGAGGAAGTTGCAGACGCAAGTCATTATTTACCCTTACATGAGGGATCCAAGAAAACTGTGTATCGAGTCTCGGTCCTTGGCTTGGGAGCTTTCGCTGGAGACAACGATGGAAGCCTGTCGAGCAACCAGATCGATAAAATGCATGAGGCCTGGGGAACGGCGCTTCTTTTTGATATTTTCATTCCTCTTGTTCTCAATATCGCTTTACCGGCAACGGGTTCGGTTCAGCAGTATTATGAGATGCAACCGTCGCTTATGAAGGATGCTGGGTTTTGGAGTGATCTCACGAATTTTCAAATTTTGATGTGGAATAAGGACGGGTTGCTGAATAGCTTGTCGGGTGGGCATATCGGCGATGCCGTCCATAAATTGTTGGAGTATTGCGTGTTTAACGGCACGGCTCAGAAACAAGCCGCCAACCTTATTCGATATGTGGCCAGCAAGCTCGGGACTTCATCCGGCACGATGGGCAATCTCAACACCGTGTTTAAAAACGCATCCAACCTCTTTTTTGCTTTAGGTGTGCTTGATATCGCGATGAGCATAGGTGACCAACTGACGGTCATCGGTCACGCTGCGATGTCAAATCAAGCCGACGTTTGGGAAATTGACGCCACCAAGGCAAAGATTGTGATGGCTCCCGAATCGAGCGAGATAGAACCGGACTTTGTGGAGACTTTTAAGGTGACTTTGCCTGATACAACCGGTTCGATTGGAGATGAACCGACATTTTCTTTTGTTTTTAACAACACGGGGAATGCCGGGGTGTTAACCAATGCAATTGCAACTGGAAACACGATTACGACATCGTCAGATTGGATTAACTATAAGGGACGAGAAGAGGGAAGTGATACCGTTACAGTTGATGTGACCTGGAAGCGTCCGCTAGATAGCGGTGGATTTGAAGATGTCTATTTAGGTAAAACCACATCGGCAATCGAAGTTGTGGATGACGGCGTCACCATTGAACCAGCCGATACGTGGGTGTGTAATCAAGCTCTTGAGTTGACGGCTGTCGTCACAGCACCGGACTTGTCCGGAACGACACTAAGCTATCATTGGACCAATAGCGGCAATTCCAGCACCATAACGGATGGTGTGACCACGGCGAATTCTATTGAAAGTTCGATGGATCATGTCACGTATACACCTCAAGAGCAGGGGCAACTCGATGATACGGTCATGGTCACGGTCTATAAAGACGATGGTTCCGGCAAGAAAGAGTTGGTTGGATACGGAAAAGCATTCTTGCATCGTCCCGTAGCGACCATCACACCGGATGTCTCCCGCATCATGGTTTCCAAATCCGTCGATTTAGCCGCCAAAGTGGAAGATGGCGTGAGTGATGCACTTTACTCGTATGCATGGTCAGGAGGGACTGCAGGGAGTCTTGTTTCCACGGACGATACCGCAGTGTATACGGCCGGTACTGATGAGACGGTGGATGTGGTGGCATTGAATGTCACTCGGACTGATTCCGGCAATGTATGTAAATTGGCGATGGCGCAAGCTGAAATTGATGTCATCAGTGCAACATCTCCATTAGCCGGGGTGCGCGACCTTGTTGTTGAAAGTGGAGAGACATTGATCTTGTCTCCGGGAGTGTATGAGTTCGATACGTTTACCATTTCCGGAACGCTGTTATTGCGTGGCGATACAACGATTCGAGTAGTGGAATATCGTACTGATGAGAATGGAAACCCGAATCGTGCTGACGCTTTTGTCTTGAATTCGAATGGACGAATACAATCCGATGTTGTCGACAAAAAGCACGGAGCCGATGGCCGACCTGCTGCATCCTGCGTAACGAGTCCTCCGGATGATACCTATGCACCGGGGCGAAGTGGTGAATCAGGTCAATCCGGTAGCGCCGGTGGAGATGCACCGGACCTCACTTTAGAAGTATTCGGAAATGCTCGTATCACCGGCAATATTGATCTCAGTGGTGGCGCAGGCGGACGCGGTGGTGATGGTGGCTATGGTGCTTCCGGATGCTCCAGCGAAAACTACACGGGAAGAACTGGTGGAAATGGTGGTGCTGGTGGCAATGGAGGAAAGGGAGGCAATGGAGGATATCTTCGCCTTCTTATCCATGGCACATTGACGAGTGGTGGGCATTTTTACGCCAACGCTGGCTCCGGCGGTTCCGGTGGCGATGGTGGGGCCGCTGGCAATGGAGAAATTTGCGACAAGTGTTCTCCTGGAAATGGCGGAGTTGCGGGAGTTGGAGGTTCGGGTGGCGCTCCGGGGGAAGCGGGACGTATCGAAGTCTATGCCGACAATATTACAACCAAGGCCTACTTTATCGCTAATGGAGCAAGTCCAGGTTCTCCGGGACAAGGAGGCGATGGTGGAAATGGTTCATCTGCCAGTGGTGTCGGCTGTAAGGATGCGGGGTGCTCCTGGACGGATTGTCTGTGTATTCCGACGACTTCCGGAACAGTGGGCGCTCTTGCGCATTCTTCCTATGGTGTTGGGTCGGCTGGTGGAAACGTGTCGCTCCGGTCGGCAGGCACGGTAAATGTTTCCATTACTGCCAATGGTGGAGGTGGTGGTGCAGCCGGTAAAGCCGGCGAGCACGGGGCGCCTTCTGGAGGGAACTCCGCCGCCTGCTTTACGTCACACGATTCACGCCCTGGTCAAATAGGGCTCAGTGGAAGCACTGGTGGAGCTGGAGGAAAGGTGTCCATCGAAGCCACTGTTCTTGATGCGCTAACAGTCGATACGTCTGGTGGAACCGGTGGGAACGGGGCGGACGGCACGAGCGCATCGGACCCGACGACGTATCAAAGTTATGACTGCCAATGTGTGCCGTACGAATATGGTGATGGAAATCGTTTTGACTGTGATCCCACGGCATACCGTTCCTATGCCTCTGCCGGGGTAGGGGGAAACGGCGGTTTGGGGGGACAAGGCGGAACGGTACATATACGAACAGCGAACTATGACGACACGTCGTTGCATGTGTCTGTTGCAGGCGGAGACGGTGGGCAAGGCGGCGATGGTGGAACGACGTATGACGTGAGTGGATTTTCAAAAACCAAAGTGTACGCCGATGAAGGTGAGGACGGTGCATCTGGTTCAAGTGGAACCTCATCCATCACAATGTACACAGTGGATTGGACAACCGATCTGACGGTATCAGATTCCGCAGTACAAAAAGGTGATCTCCTCACCTATCGTTTCAGTCTCACGACCGATGCGGCATTATCCGATGCACATTTTACCCTGCCACTGCCAGAGCATGTGTATGCCCGTTCGGTCAGTACAGGTGGATATAATTATGATGGTCGCACCTGGAATTGGATTGCGGATGTGGGCGCAGGAGAGACTTATACGGTGGAATGCACTGCTGATACGAGTAAGATAACCGAAGCGACGACATTGTCTGTCACGGGAACGGTCAAAACTCCTCTAGGTGAAGGCAGTTCACCAACCGTCCAAACGACCGTCACCCCGTAGAACGCTTGCAGCGAGTGTGGATCGAGCCTTTGTCGAGAGACCCTTTCAAGAAGGAGAGCCCTCTTACGTAAAAGAAAGAGGGCTCTTTATGTCAGTGTGCGGTTTTGGGCTCAGTTCATGCGTTGTTGAACAATATTTCTGACATGTTGAGCGACATCGTGTTGTGGATCGACAGCAAGTGCGGAATCGGCAAAAGTTAAAGCTTCCTGATACCGTCCCTGTTTTGCTTCGAGCCACGCCGACGTTGCGAGAATCTGTGCATGATTCTCATGCTTTTTCCTTGCTTCCGTAAGCATTTTCGTGGCTTGTTCGTACTCGTTGAGTTTGCTGACGGCGGTCCGCAAAAAGTCATACGCCCGACTGTTATTGGGTTCTTCAATAATGGCGTGTCGTGTATATTCCAAAGATTGCTTGAACAAATTGGCGTCAATGAGACGTGAAGCAATAAGGGGAAAAAGGCCTTTTTCATCCACGTAGAGTTCCACCGCTTCGCGGAAATTGCGTTGCGCTTCCAGAATATTTTCCTGCTCAAGGAATTTTTGTCCACGCAGCACGCATTGATCGATCTTGAGCTTGCGTTCTCGCATGGCATCCAAAGTTTCCAGCTTTATCTCTTCGTCAATGCGCTTGACCAATGGAATAAGAAGCTTGAGCATTTTGGCTTCTTCACCCTTAAGGTAGGGCATAGGGCCTGGTGCCAATCGCTTCACATATTCCATCTTGTTGATATTGGCGATCGATTCACGCATTTGAGAATCGATTTGCATTCGATCTGGACCAATAAGGCGGACTTGTGTGTACGCTTTCAATGCCGTGGCTAAAGCAGTCATCGCACGCAAGTCGTCATTGCGAAGGTACGCGCTTTTGCAGCGGGCAAGGTCTTCCTTAATGGTTTTTGCCGTAATTTTCATATGAGGTTCCTTGGGGCAAAAAAAGATATCAATTTCAGTGCGCGTCGGCCCAACTTTTGCCAATGCCTTTGTCAACGGCGAGAGGGACGCTTAGTTTGTAAACTTCGCTCATAATTAAGGCAAGTCGTTCTCCTGCGGCTTCAGCCTGTGCGATCGGACATTCAACGAGAAGTTCATCGTGAATCTGAAGGAGCAACCGTGCATCGAGTTCAGCCAGTGTGGAATCTGCTTCGACACGCAACATGGCTTTTTTAATGATATCGGCAGCGCTTCCCTGGATAACGGTATTAATGGCTTGCCGCTTGGCTTGAGAGGCAAGCTGGTTGTTGCGGGAACGCAAGTCTGGCAGCATCCGGCGTCGTCCGGCAAGCGTGGTGACAAAACCGTTATCCCGGGCATCCTCAACGACGTGGTCGTAAAACGTTTTTAGCGCGGTAAGCCGTTCAAAGTATTTTACAATGAACTCTTTTGCTTGCGGTAAGGTCAGGCCGAGTTCCCGACCAAGTTTTTGAGGCCCCATGCCATAGAGGAGTCCGAAGTTGATGGTTTTCGCCAAACGTCGTTCCTCTTTTGCAACTTCCGCAGGCTCTTTATCGAAAAGCAGACCTGCCGTGCGTGCATGGATATCGATTCCCCGTGTAAACGCGTCCATGAGCGTCGGGTCTTGTGACATGTGTGCCAGAACGCGGAGTTCGATCTGGGAGTAGTCAGCTGCGGCCAACAAATTCCCAGGACCGGCAGTGAAACAGGCACGCATACGTTGTCCTAGTCGACCGCGAACGGGAATATTTTGCAAATTAGGATTTTTGCTCGATAGGCGACCTGTTGCGGTGGCGAGCTGATCAAAGGTGGTGTGAATGCGGTCCTGATCGTCGGCCAGCTTGGGGAGAGGTTCCAGATAGGTGGAACGCAGTTTTTCGAGCTTCCGGAATTCAAGGATACTTCCAATGATGGGATGGGCATCCTGAAGTTGCTCAAGAACGGCAACAGACGTCGATGCGGCACCACCAGGTGTTTTCCCTTTTGTTTTCAAGCCGAGATCGTTGAAGAGCACTTCGGCGAGTTGTTGACTTGAACGCAGATTGAACGATTTTCCGGCCTGTTGTTCAATGGTTTCAGTCAAGCGATTGAGGTCTGTTTCCACTTCGCCGAGAAATGAGGAAAAAGCGCCTCGATCAATGCCGATGCCGCGTTGTTCCATGGTAAAAAGAACTGGTTCGAGTGGAAGTTCAAGATCGGCGATAAGTTGCTTCAGACCGGCTGTCTCCAATTGGCGATCGAATAAGTCGGCTAATGCGAGTCCCGCCAAGCCTCGTGAGCCTTCGGGTAAGCTGGAAGGATCATGGTTTGGGTCCAGCAGGAGGGATTCGCGAAGTCTTTCAAATTGGTAATTGCGCTGTTCAGGACTGAGTAGATAGGCGGCCAATCCCAAGTCAAACCATGTTGTAAGAGGAATGTCGCACCAGGCTGCATTGCGGGCAAACATATCTTTGACTGATGTTGTGACCACGGTTTGGGCATTTCTGACTCGCTGTGCCAATGCCGCTTCATGTTCAGTTCCGGCAAGGCGTCGTTCTTCCGTGTCCCAGGCTACATACAGGGTCTTGTTAGCTTCAATGATGGCAACGGATTTTCCTGTCATATCAGGTAAATCCTCTGGGTGAATCGGAGCGGCTTCGATGGGAGCAGCTTGTGGAGAAGATTGGGGAAACAAAGAAAGTTGCTCTCCAACCTTTGCCGGAGAGGCCGGTTTGACCGCCGGAGCGTCTTTGGCCAAGGCGGCAAATTCCGCGGCGAGTGAACGGAACTCGTATTCCCGTAGAAACGAAGCCATGGCTGCAGCATCGGACGGTGTCGGAGCAAGTGTTTCCAGTGGAATATCCTGTGCCAGGTCGGTGCGCAGCCGTGTCAATTCGCGATAGGTAAACACCGCATCAATATGCGATTCGATCTTCTTGCGGAGATTGGGTTTGAGTTCGGTTACATGCGCGGCCAATTCTTCCAGGGTAGGGAATTGCTCCAGAATGGTCATGGCAGTTTTGGGGCCGACACCGGGGACACCCGGAATATTATCACTTGCGTCACCTGTTAATGCTTGAAAGTCAGCCCAATGATTTGGAGGAAGGCCGAATTCATTATGGAAATCGTCCAAAGTGACGATTTTTTCTTTTTTTCCGGCCGGATCCCACATGATGACTTGTTTATCCAGGCACTGACGCAAGTCTTTATCCGACCCGACGATGACGACGGGATGCGTGGCCTTGAATCGAAATGCCAAGCTGGCGATGACATCGTCGGCTTCTACATTTTCCCGAATAATGACAGGGATACCCAGTAAATTAATTCCCTGACGCAACGGGGCGATTTGTTGGACAAGGGGTTCCGGCATGGCGTCCCGGTTCGCTTTGTACTCGGGAAAGATCTCGTGCCTGAAGTTTTTCCCCCTTCCGTCGAGAATGAAGGCGATATAGGTCGGATTTTCTTCCTTCAGAAGACGGACAAGAAGGCGGATAACAACAAAAAGTGCATTTGTAGGAAAGCCGTCAGAGCGGCTGAGATCGCGTAATGCGTAAAAACCGCGATAAAAAAAAGAACTCCCATCAATAAGATAGATGGGGTTGCTATCGAGAGGACATTTTTGGGCTAGAGACATGCGTTTTTCCCATTCAGAGCAAAGATTTTATGACGTCGACGATGTGTACCTGCTCGGCAGGATTCTGCCAAGTCGTCCCGATTGATTACTTGGGTAAGTAAATGATTTTTGGAAATTGGAAATATGTTCAAAATGTCACAAAGCCTAGAGCCTGTCACGGCTTGAGGTCAATCAATTGATCAAAGATTGATACGGCAATCGATCAGTAAGGTATAAAAAGAAAAACGTTGCCATAAGTTGACACCGTTGTTATACAATGAAGTTCTCACGTATTCTCTTGTTTAGGTGATTTTTGTCATCGAAACAATCCCCACTGCATGCCATGAGTCGTTGAATGAGAAGACAGGCGGCATGCGATAACATGATCGAAGAGGAGTTCCATAATGGCAAAAACCGTCAACATTATTCTTTTGGCTGTCGTTTGTGGTCTTTTATATTTCGGAAATGATACTTTATCGAACATGAAAGCTGAATTAAATGATTTGAAAGATCGCAACACCGCCCTTGAAACAGCGCTTTTCAAACAGCACGACATCAACGTGCTCCTGCAGAAAGTCGTCTTGGCAGCGCGCGGCGAGAAAGCAAGCACCAAACCTATACCGACAAAAAAACTGACCGTCACCGCCTACAGCCCTCGCCCACAAGAAACAGATGATACTCCGGGGATAACGGCATCAAATACCCGTGTCCGGGAAGGGATTGTCGCTGTATCACGAGACCTTTTTCGACAAGGTTGGGTTTTTGGGAAAAAGGTGTACATTAAAAACCATGGTGTATTTACCATTTCAGATCTGATGAACAAAAGAAAACAAAAGAGCATGGATATTTTTATGCACAATACCAACAAAGCTCTTGAGTTCGGACGGCGCAAACTTGAAGTGATTTTGCTGGATGTCTAACATCCCGTTTGAAACGAAAAGCCTCTGCTTCTGCAGAGGCTTTTTTTTCTGGAACATGAATTCGGTGCTTTCCGAGCTTTTCAATACGGTCAATTCTTGATAGGCGAAGTCAAACAGCGTAATGCGAAATCGCCCTGCAGGCCCTATTCATCCAAATACAACATCGCGAAGGTCCATGACCATGACGACGAAACTCTTTTTCCGTATGCTGGCGTGCACCTTGGTCGCCATCTCGTTTTGTCTCGGAACCACTCCTGGTTTTGCTCAGAAACTTGAAGACCCTGATAAGTTGATCAGTCAGTCTGAGATTGAACTGGCAAGCCCCCCTGTGACACCGGGAAAGCGTACGATGCCGACCGCTGCTCAAGTACAAGCGGGTTCAAAAAGCAAAGCGAAAGAGGATGCACAAGACGCACAGGTGTATAATGATGTCAAGACACTTGACTCGGGTGACAGGTCTATGCCGAAAACCGAAGGGCCGGTTATTGACCTCGAGAAAAGTGTTCAACGTGCTTTAGACGCCAACCCTCAACTGCAAGCTGCGCAGGCCGCTATTGTTTCGGCTGAACAAGGCCGTCGAAAGGCTATGGCCGATTTTGGTTTTGTGGGTACGGTGAGCTACGGCTATTCCAATAACAACGTCTTATATAATACGCATACAAGTACGATGACGATGTATGACCCCATTACGTCATCCTCGTCGTCTTTGACGTTTCGCGATCCGAAATGGAGCCGTGATCAGGAATGGGCGTTGAGTTTCGATATCACTCAGCCTTTGTTTACTGGCTTCCGTTTGTTGAGCACCTATCAGAAGGCCGCACTGTCCAAGGACTCTGCGACGGCTCAATTAACGCAAACCGAACTGGATTTGATTTTGGCTGTTCAGCAGGCGTTTTTGAGTTTGCTTAAAGGACGTTCTGATGTGAAAAGTAATCAGGACTCGGTGACACGGCTCGAATCACAATTTCAAGTGACGCAAGCGTTTTACGATGTTGGTTTACGGCCTCGCCTCGATGTCCTTCAGGCCGAAGCCGATCTTGCGACGGCTGAAAGTCAACTGCTTATTGCACAAAACGACGTTGCGACGCAAACTGCACAATTGAATTCATTATTGAACGTACCGTTGGAGCAATCGACAAATTATGTCGGTGAATTGACGTATTTGCCGTTTACTTTGAGTGTGGATACTTGCCTGGCAGAAGCCTATAAGTACCGTCCCGATCTGTATATAGCACTCAAAAGCGTCCAGATGGCAGAGAAAGATGCGAAGATCGCGTTGTCTCCGGCATATCCGCAGGTCAACGGTGCATTCAACTACACGTTTGTCGGCGACAATCCCGACCTGACTTATGATGAAGCCGAAATTTCGGCACCGCAATCATGGACATTGTCTGTTCAAGCACAATGGCAGGCTTGGGACTGGGGAAGCACCTATTTTAACTATCGCGCTGCCAAAGAAAATGTGAAACAGCTCCAGGCTGAATTGGCCAACACGCGCTTGAATGCCGGGTTCAGTGTGAAGGCCGCTCACCTGAGCATTCAAGATGCAGCCAAGCGTATTGGCGTGGCACGCAAAGGACTTGAAGCTGCGAAAGAAGGCTACCGTATGGCCGTCGCTCGCTATCAGGCACAGGTCGGTACGAACACCGAAGTTTTGGACGCCCAATCTCGTGTGTCCACGGCAGAATCCGATCTGAACCAAGCGTTAGCTGATTATGAAGTCTCCATTGCAAGTATTTATTATGCCATGGGGAAAAAGAATATGACGCTTACACCGCAATAGTGCAAACGTACGTCGAATGCGTTCATGAATAGACTTGCACGAAGGTATGGGCGGCGATGCTGGAGTGTTCTCCTCGTTGTGGGCTGTTGTATCGTTTGTGGAGCCTGTTCGGACGCAGTGGAGCAGCAACAAGCGGCGCAATATCCGCAAGAGCTGAGAGATTCGTTTTTATCAAGCTGTGTCGCTCGAGCTAAGGAGAATATTCCGAGTGAGGCTGCAACAACACTTTGTAAGTGTGTGTTGCATGGTCTTGAGACGAATTTTTCGCTTGAGACAGTCTTTAAAAACCAAGTTTTGATGGGGATCAACACCACACTTGATCCCGACTTCAGCGATCGTTTATCGACACTTGTCGCTGAATGCCAAGTTGAGTTTTTTCAGAAACGCCAGCAAGCTCCGTAGCGAATTCGATTTTACTTTTGATGAACAGCGCCTCTGTCGTACGATGGGGGCGCTTTTTTGTGTATCGAGTGAGGAGGATGACAAAACGTATCATACTGAAGGGAGGAGATACGTTGGGTGAGAATATAAGAAAACGGTGCGAATTCGAATCACGTCTCAGAATCGCATGACATCATACGGAATGGAGACGTTTGAAAATTCGTCGAGGGAAACAGGGAGGTCGTCACAACTCTCCTCTCGGCGTCCGCAATACGTTGAACTATGGATTAATATGCTGGGACATCATGGCAGTCTGTGATGATTGTGCTTTGGTGAAGTGTCCGGAGCTGAGGCTGGAAGCGGTTTGAGCAAAAGCCATGAGGAGACAGGCTGTGATAACAAGAATGCGAATTGAGGACATAGGACACTCCTTATTTTGTCGAAAAGATCGACAGAACACAAAGCAATCCGCAGGCCAATCTGTCATTGTTTCGTCATAAACAACAACATTGGGCTGTTTTGCACTCAATATCTTGAGATTTCAGCTACATCAAGTTGTCTCCTCTTTAGCTGTATACGTTTCCCATACGTTGTATATTCAGTTTGGGGGTTTCTTTTTCGTTACTCAATACAAAATTGTCATACATAATGTGAGGACGATGAGAAAAACGATGGTCAATGGTAAACCCGCCTTGATGAAGTCTCGACTTGTATAGCCGCCAGGCCCCATGTAGAGCGCGTTCACTTGGTGTGTTGGCAGCAAAAAAGAATTGGACGCCGCCAATGCCACGGTCAAAGCTGCAAGTCGAGGATCGGCTCCAGTCGAGTTCGCCATATCTACAGCTAAAGGAACGAGCAGCACTGTTGCGCCAACATTGGATACGACCAATGTCACGATTGTCGACACGGCACCCAGGATAAAAAAGAGCAAACCGGGAGATGGAGTGCCGACTGCCGCCAAAAGTTTTGTGGCAAGGTAGGTGGCGGCTCCCGTTTTTTGCATGGCAATACCGAGTGGAATAAGTCCCGCCAGCAAAAACACCGTCCGCCAATCCACTCCACGATATGCTTCGTCAATATCAAGCACACCTGTGACAATCATACCGGCCGCCCCAGCCATAAGGCATACAGCCAATGGTAATCCGGAGAACATGACGAGAATGGTCGCCATGGCAAAACAAGCTATGGCAAGCCCGGCTTTTTCTGGTTGAATGATTTCACGGTCCATGGGTTGGGCAAACAAAAGGTCGCGTTGCGGGCGCATAGCGCTGAATCGTTTCCAGGCTGCATGCATGAGAATGATGTCTCCCGCTTCAAGCACGAGATGACCAAGACCCGTGTAAACGGGATGATCGCCGCGAGAAACTGCAAGGGGAGCCATGTGGTAATTGTGTCGAAACCGAATGCTCGACAAGGACCGACCGACAAAGGTTGATCGCGGCGAGATGATTGCTTCCACAACTCCTGCTTGTTCTAACGACAGGTCATTGGCAAAAACATCGAGATCGTCCTGCAATTCAAATCCGAATGTACCACAGGCGCTTTGGACATGGTCACGAGTCCCGTAGACGGCAAAGACTGATCCGGAAGGAATGGCCATATCACGATCAGGTGGAATAATCTTGTCATGTCCTCCGTCTGGAGACAGCGCAACGGTATGAACGTTCAGTGGGTCGCAGAGATTGACAACTTGAAGCGCGGGGCCGCTCCCTCTTGGGTATCGGAGTTCATAGAGATTTCCGAGTTCGGGGTAAAATTGAACGGGATTACTTGAGGGAGGGCGTTCCGAGCCGGCATCTCTCGTTCCGGGAAGAACCTTGCGACCAAGAACGAGAAAGTAGGCAATTCCGGTTCCGACGAGGAGAAGACCGATGGGAGTGACATCAAAGAGGTTGAATGGTGCGAGCTGGAATGGTGTCAACAAGTCGTTGAGCATAATGAGCGGGCTAGATCCGACAAGGGTGACCGTTCCTCCGAGAATGGCAGCAAAGCCGATAGGCATGAGCAATTGGCCGAGCGGGATGTTGGCAGCGACCGACAAGCGTTTAATTGCCGGTAAAAAGAGTGCTGCCGCACCGACGTTTTGCATGAAGCTTGAAATGATGGCGATGGTGCCCGAAAGAAGAGCGATACAGCGTGTACGACTTGAACCGGCGAGGCGCATCAGTGGGTTGACGAGACGGTTGACTACGCCGGAATGGTCCAGGCCACGTCCCATGATGATAACAGCGATAATGGATAAAACGGCTGTACTGGAGAGGCCGGAGAATGCTTCCGGCCCGCTGACGTGTCCCATAATGGGTAAGATGACCATGACGACAATGGCGACCACATCGACACGAAGCCATTCCGTTACAAAAAAGACGACGGTCAATGCGGTGACAATCAGAACCGACGCCATTTCCAGGGTGAACGTTGGGGCTGTCATGCGCACCTCCTGAAGAAAATCGGATTTCGTGACAGGACAGCCTCCATCGTGAGCCGGACTGAATCACTCAAACCGGCCAACGTTAAGACGGTCCCTGATTATTCGTAATTTTTGCCGTTTGAAGGATAGGTGTCAAGGTGTGGCGTAATGGCATTACCAAGCCACACAATCGCCTGGCCGAGCTGTTCCATGTTGGCCAAACCTTCTTCATCGGAGGACACTTCACCTTTATTCAGGCCGAACCCCAAATTCCAATAGTTGGAACCCGGGACGATCATTTGGGACATAAGATACATGTGATTGATGGTATCATAGACATGGATACCACCTCCACGGCGTACTGCGACGACCGCTGCGCCGATTTTTCCACAGAACAATTTGTCATTGGCCAGAGATACAAGGCCCGATCTGTCGATGACCGCTTTGAGTTCGGCACTGACATCCGTGAAATATGTCGGTGATCCCATGATGATAGCATTGGCTCGCGTCATTTTTTCCATGACTTCGTTGAAGAGGTCTTTCTTCACTGCACATTGCCCATCAAGTTTTTCAAAGCATTTATAGCACGCAATACAACCACGAACTTCTTTTCCTCCAACCTGAATGAGTTCCGTTTCCCAGCCTGCTTTTTCGATGGGGGCGAGGGTTGCTTTAAGTAAATATTCGGTGTTGCCGTCTTTTCTGGGGCTTCCATTGATAGCAAGGGCGTACATGATATCTCCTTTTCTTCTTGACGTGTTTCCTTTCATGCTCGTATTACCCTTTCCTTCTTTCTGTGCAAGTACACACTTTTTTGTCATGTACAAACAAAAAGTATAGTATGAGGGGATCATGCCAAGCACGTGTAAAGCCAAGCAGCTCAACGGGAAAAAATACCATTGTTTTTTTGAACTCACGTTGCTTGTTATCGGTGGGAAATGGAAACCGATCATTTTGTATCATCTTGCCATGTCTGGAGTCATGCGATTTAGCGAGTTGCGTCGGTCCATTCCTGATATCACCGAGCGAATGCTCACCCGCCAACTTCGGGAACTTGAGGCCGATGATTTACTTATTCGAACTGTATACAAACAAGTTCCCCCTAAAGTGGAATATGCATTGACGCCTATGGGACGCAAATTACTTCCGGTTCTTCAGCAACTTCGAGATTGGGGAGCGGAATATGAACAAGAACAAGGAGGGCAATTCTTTGGTGAAGAATATGAGCGACTTTGAAAATATTGAGCAGAGAGTTGTATAAACATGTGCTCCAGCCTTTTCGATCCATGAACGCAATTGTTCAGAACAATTGGAAAGAGTATACAGTCTCTCTTTTGTGTTGGTGATAGTGTATGACTATGGTGATATTTCTCAAAAAATACTTTTTTATTATGTTTTTATCTTGCATCTCTCGTCTTGAGTCTTATTCTTATACAAGAAATGTCGTAATGCATAAAACGATTGGGGGATGCCATGAAGCAACGTATTATCCAATTTATCCGAGACGAAGAAGGGGCTTCGGCCGTTGAATATGGCCTCTTGGCTGCGCTTATAGCTGCTGTCATTGTCGGATCTGTGGCTGCCCTTGGACCAAAGCTAAAGAAAGCCTTTGACGACGTCACAGCCGCACTTCCATAAAAATAATTCTACAGATACGATCCACAAAAAAGTGACCATTTAGGTGGTCACTTTTTTTGTGCGGAATGCATACGCTGTTAATCTCATGATTGTGGAATGCGGTCGCTTTTTTGTGGAATGAAGTCCATGCGTCGTGGACTGAGGTAGACGGTATGAATATCAGAAATTTTCAAATTATGGATGTGCGCCTTGTACTTGAAGGGATTGCTTTCGATTTAAATTGCCTTGCGTTGTGATCGCAAGAGAAGGCATCAATATTGCTCAGAGGAAACAATTTTAATTTGCGTGGAGGGTGTTTAACGTGGATTCCACTGAATGAAAGTACTTTCTTTGAGAGTCTTGGATTGAGGGCCACCTAAATACGAAACACCTCGGATCAATCTCTTGCTATGATGTTGCGTCTTGTGCTGTCAGAGCTTGAACGCTGTACAGGAGAACCGTCGTATTACCAAGGCGAACGAGTTTTCGGAAATTACAGACGCAACTTCACCATATCGGCAGAGTCATACGACTCCCGTAAGCACATGACAAGGCCCCTCCGTCGAAAGGGGCCTTGTCACGTTTAGGCCGTCTTGTTTTGTGCGAAACATCTTGTCGTTTCGGAAAGACTGCAATGCACTCGGACAAGCAGAGATATGATTATATTGCGATGCTACGGGTATGGTGTTCAGTGATGAGGCGTATGCAATGAACGTTACTGGTTTTCAGGGCACAGACACACATCCGCCTGGGCATCCATCACACACCCTTTGATCATACCATCTTTGTCTACGGTCATAATGGCTTCACCCTGGTCTGGTACCATGCCGTTGCTGAATGTAAAGTTCAGATAAACGATGGTAGCATCGTCTTTTTCTTCGGTTTTCACCACGTGTGTTTCGTATAGTCCGGTATCGCGGCAGTTATTCCAATAGGTCGAGAAAAGTTGTCCGTAGTCGGCGCATGTAGCAGGACCGGCGGCGAATACGCACGTCATGGCGAGCCCAAGAGAGATAAACCAATGATTCATCATGTCGAGTTCCTCTAAGTTGTATTCATGTAAGACATGGCGATAGTGAAGATATCCTCATACGGGAAGTGATTTCGTACGCCAAGGGCCAATTCAAGAGCCATATCCATTTTGCATGCCGTATCGCTCAGTAATTCCTTCTTTCGAGAACGTAGAATCGAGATGACAATATCTTCTTCGAAACCGTCAGCGATAAGAAGGAACGCTTCGGAGAGTGAGCCGAATCGGACATACGGGGCAAGCAGGCGGCAGGCATCGCGTCCCATTCGTCGAGCGTACATTTGACAGAATATCAGTTTTATCAGGAGCGTTTCGCTCCGATGGACATGATCCACTTCGGCGAATTTAGCGAGATCGGCATCGTCTTCACGAATGGAGGCCAGCCATTGTGTTGCTGTTTCAAATACTTCATGCTCCGCAATACGTGGTGCAGAAAAGATGGCGTTCATTCGGACAATAGTGAGGCGAGGGTTCTCATTGGCAAAAAGTGCGCGGACCGTGATATCGACGAGGTCGAGTTTACGCCGCAAATCATGGAGAAGCGTTCGTTTTTTTTCTTTTGCCAGAAGGCTGACTCGTTCATCGCCAAAAGGGGAGGCGGCCAGTCGAAGGATGTGACTTATATATGGTTCGGAGGTGTGTTGCGATTCCTCAAGCAGCAGTGAGTCGTCTTCTTGATCGTCCAAGATCTTTTTCAAAGAAAGCCAATACGCGGCCAGTCCGCTGACCGGCATTTCCATGATGTCAAAATCCCTGTCCATCAGGCTATCATCCGTATTGTCCTTCGGGGAGTTGTCGACGTCGTGATGCATCGGATTCTTTTGTGCTACCTGTCTCGTGTTGGAAGGATATGATGTCCAGGAGCTTCAGTACGGGAGAACCAAAGGTACGTAAGTCATTCTAGCCTGCTCAAGAAGAGCTGGCAAGGCTGAGGAAAAAGCGACAGAATCGTAAGAGAGATACATATAAGAAAGTTTTTTTTAAACGAAACATTTTTTTTGTTGAAAATCCGTGGTATGATTGTAACACTTATATAAGTACATTGATCCAATGCTGTGTTGATGCTCCATAGCTTTGTATTGTACCGTCTGCTTTCAAAAGTATGCTCTTGTGCGAAGATTGCGTGATTGTTCTCGCCAGTCTTGAGAAAATCGAGTAGGGCAGCGCGAATGCAGCAAAATCGGCGGGTTATCCTGTCATCACTTTCATGAATACGAGGCCGCGATGTCGCAAACGAATATCCTTTTGGAGTCTGGAACAAATGAACTTGAAATTGTTGAATTTTACATCGACGAGGTTGATGTAGACGAAGACAAGCCGTACCGTGGGTATTTTGGCGTTAATGTGGCCAAGGTTCTTGAAATTATACGTATGCCGAGAGTGACGGAGATGCCGAACCCTCCGCATCCGTCTGTTGTCGGAACATTTAATCTTCGTTCGCGTGTTATTCCTTTGATTGATCTCAGTGTCTGGCTCGGCAAGCACATGTCGTCGAAACATCCTCCCAAAGTTATTGTCTCCGAGTTTAATCGCGTCACGAACGCATTTCTTGTTTCCGGTGTGACACGCATTCACCGTTTGAGCTGGGAGCAGGTCGAACCACCAAACAGTTACGTTGCCAGTGTGAGTTCCAATAGTTTTACTGGAGTCGTCAAGTTTGAAGACCGTATTTTGTTGTTGCTTGATATGGAACAGATTATTTGGGATTTGAACCCGAATCTGGCCATGCATATGTCTCCAGAAGATGAAGCTCGTCTTGGGGGCGAAGGCGACAATGTCACAAGGGCTATTGTTGTCGATGACTCCAATTCTATTCGTAAAATGATCGTGAACGTGCTTGAGCGTGATGGATATGAGGTTATGCAGGATATCAATGGACAATTCGCTTGGAATCGTCTGCTTGATCTCAAACGTCGCTCCATTGAAGAAAAACGGAGCATCTTCGACTTCGTCAAGCTCATTGTATCCGATATCGAAATGCCATCGATGGACGGGCACAATTTATGTAAACGGTGTAAAGATGACCCCGTGTTAAAAAATGTTCCTTTTATTCTTTTTTCGTCTTTGATTAACGAGCGACTGTTCCACAAGGGTGAGTCGGTTGGAGCAGACGCGCAGGTCACAAAGCCTGAGATTGCAACACTGACACAGAAGGCCAAACAGCTTATTGAACAAATGGCTCGATAGACGAGGCATTTGCACTGTGCCATAAAGAGAAGAAAAGGCGTGTAATCTGCATAGAGCAATGTGTTGTCCGGAGATTCTAGCGGACGTCGGTTGATCGAAGGTCATGCTACGGCGTACTTCGTATAGAGCGTGAGGGTTGTGGCTAACGACGTGGCGCACAGTGTAGTAATTCTCAAATTGGCACTACCATGAAACTGTTACTTGTCTCTGGGCCGGGAGAGGCCAGGAACGCATTTCTGCGAGAACTCACATCATTTGCTGATGTTGAGGTCGAATGTGTTGCTCACCCTGACGAGATTGAATCTGTATTGACCAACGAGTCGGTCAGCGGAATCCTCTTTAACATCGCCACAATGGTTCGTGAAAAGAACTATAATAAACGGCGTATTATTGAATTTACTGAAATGTATCCGGTCGTTCGGCTTCGCTACAACCTGCAGGCCGGGACAGTACATGTTCTTCATTATGATCAAATCGTGGAACGTGAGGATACGTTACGGCGATTTGTGCTTGAAGAGTGTGCTTCTTTCACCGCGCGGCCCCTACGTCAGCGAGAAAGAGTGCGTGCGTATTTTCATGTTTTCGTATATACAGACTCCGAACTTGGAAATGAAGCAGGCGAAAGAGCTTGTACGCTCAATTTGTCTGGACTTGGATGCTATATTGTAACATGCGTGGAGCATAGTGTCGGCCAGATCGTGTGGTTGAAGTTTATGGACCATCCTGATGTGCCTGCCATTTCCAGCAAAGTAGTCTGGAGAAAGCCCTGGGGAGAAGGTGTCGGTTTGCCGGGCTTGGGGCTGATGTTTTTAAACTTGAAGCCGGAACAAACAGAACTCGTTGAAACTCTCATCAAAAGTTCCGCTTCATACCGTCAGAAGTAAACAACATGAGTACAAACACTTCTCGTGATTCACTGATGGGCCGTGTCGTTGAAGCACAAAATCGGTTTTGTGCTAACATGACTAAGCGCTTCAACCTTATGCAAGGGCGCATGCTGAATGAAAAAGAGTTCTGCATAAAAAAAAGCATATTCGACGAACTCGGCCAATCGTTTGCCGATGATCTGCGACAAAAAATAATTCTCCCTCATACAAAATCCCTTTTGCAAGTTCGCAATACCGTTTCTGGTGTAAAAAGTGGTTTCCTTGAAGAAGCGACCGCTTATATAAATCGAAAAACTGAACGCTTTGATGAATCGATTCGCTCTTTGTTTCGTAAGACCATGTTGAAACAGAGTGAATTGTATGATCAGACTGTTTTTTCAACCAAAGAAATTGAGCAGTCTGCTGAACAGTTTGGTTCGCAGGTGAAGAAATTTATTCTTCAATACAATGAATCTATTTTATGTCTGCTTGGCCTAGAAGGCGTGTCCCAGGCGCAATGCTCATGTTCCTTGCTTGAAGAAACCAACTCGTCGTCTGACTATGTTGTGCAGGATGTGTTCGGCCGTATTATCTTGAATCCATTGGATGAGTATTACAGCGTTGAAGATATTGTTTCGGATGTTGACTTGCAACGACTTGTGTTCCCCCGGACATTTTGCGCCGCAACTCTGAATGTTCTTCGAACATATGTTATCGGAATAGAAAAATATCAGCGCCTCAATGCTGGAATTGTCACCAGCATTCAGCGCTTGTGCGGCAAAGAGCAAATTAGCCGTGATGATTGTCGCAACTATCTCAACGGCCCTGATCTCGAACGTTATCTTATGAGCTATTGCCTGCATATTTTGAATGCGCTGCAAGATGAAGAGCGGCGAGAAAGCTTTCTTCAGAGCATTAATATTGAATTGAGTCAAAAACGACCAGGCCTTGAGTATTGTTTTACGGAAAAACACCTCCGCATGCTGCTCAATAGCTGGGCGCAGTACGTTTTCGATAAAGTGGAAGATTTGGAAAAACGTAAGAAAACAAAACAGATTTTGCGAACGTTTATTCCTGATCATGTGGCCCGCTTTGAAGCACGAAGCCGTTTTATTGCAGTGTAATGTGGTGTACGATATCATAGACAGAGCAGTCTGGTTTGTGGTTTGAGATAAAAATATATTTTATCCCTATCTCCTACTTGCTCATCGTAATGATGCTATGTATAGTCGCCGCCTCCTACCGCGGAGGGATGGCCGAGTGGTTGAAGGCGGTGGTCTTGAAAACCACTGACGGGGTAACTCGTCCGGGGGTTCGAATCCCTCTCCCTCCGCCATTTTTTTGTCCTGCCAAATCCAGTCTAGTCCAAAAAATCAATAAAATCAGCATGGAAACGGAGTTTGTTCGTCCTCTGTTGTCCGTTTTGGTTCATTGACTCTCTCAATTGTAGAGTAATCCCCACGTCGCGTGAAGTTTGTGTGGATGTATAAGAGCCGTCTTCTTTGAAATTGGGGAGGGCAATGATCGTCCAAAGCCGACCGAGTTCTGCGGGCTTTTTAGGCATCTTTCACTGAACAAAATAGAAAATTCTTATGAAAACGGCTAGGCTTTGTTCGATGTTCCAAACGTCTCAGTCAGTTTTTTAAAGACGACCTTTCGAGCCTGTGTACCTCCAAAATTCAGGAAAATCCTGAGTTTCTTTTTTTCGATTATATGCTAACTGTATTCATTTTCTCGATATATCCTTTTTCTATTGTGTGAATCATAGATAGAAAAATATTTGACGATGATTCGATTGTTATTTATCAAACGCTGGGTATATATCTTTTTTTCGACAAAAATATTCTTTGTTTGTTGTATGTTTCTTTTGCATTAGGCGTTGACGGGAATATAATCCTCTGATTTTTCGAGTGGTCATGATGATAAAATGATTTGCCTCTTAAAAAATAAACAACAAAGTCCTGGATATATAATTGTATTTTAAATGAATACCATAAAAAAATAAATAAGAAGTAGATTGAGACAGCAATTGTAGAACTATAGGGATAAGATGTGAGACCAGATACTCCTAATACGTTTCATAGTGAGAGATTCGCTCTTATAACCGGTGCAAGTAGAGGTATAGGCCGGTCAATCGCATTACAGCTTGCGGAAGATGGGTACTCTATCTTGCTCAACTATCATTCGAGAAATGATGCAGCAGAGAATGTAAGAGAGCAAATTATTGATCTCGGTCAACAATGCCATCTTGTGCCGTTTGATGTTTCCAGTGCAAAGGAAACAACAGAGTGTCTCAGTGATATTGTTAAACAATTTGATCCATCTGTCGTTGTCAACAACGCCGGATTTGCTCGGGATGGGTTGCTTGCCATGATGTCGGATGAACAGTGGAATGATGTCTTAGCTGTTCATCTTAATGGGTTTTATCACGTCACACGGGCTGTTCTCCCTCGGATGATACGAAAACGATATGGACGCATCGTCAACATCGTTTCGATTTCAGGACAAACAGGTGTAGCAGGGCAAGTCAACTATAGCGCCGCAAAGGCTGGGATTATCGGAGCGACCCGTTCGCTTGCAGTGGAGGTTGCTCGACGTAACATTACAGTTAATGCTGTTGCGCCGGGGTTTATTGATACAGAAATGCTTTCAGAGCTGCCTTCCGATGAAATTCAGAAAACGATCCCCATGCGGCGTATAGGTTCTCCCGAAGATGTTGCCCATGCTGTTTCTTTTCTTGTCTCCGAAAAAGCTTCGTATATTACTGGCCAGGTTTTGGCCGTTAATGGTGGCTTATACACATAGTCTTTTATTATGTATCGTATAGCAATCACGGGAATCGGCATTGTTTCGTGCCTTGGATGTTCAGCCGAAAACGTGGCTCGGGCCTTGTCATCGGGGCAATCCGGCGTTGTGATTGATGAAGAACGCGAGCGCCACCACTTTCGTTCCGCTTTGACGGGCATGATCCATGATTTCAATGTCCCGGATGATTTAAGTCGTAAACAGAAAAAGACCATGACCGAGTTCGGTGTGTGGGCATATTCAGCGGCTGAACAGGCTATTACTCTCTCCGGTCTGGAACGAGAAGATTTACGCAATGATAGAACCGGACTCATCTTCAGTTGCGACTCAAGTAATCTTGCTCCTGTCAACGCGCTCGCATTGCTCGAAGAACGTGGAGCGACTTCTCTTGTAGGAAGTGGACAAGTCTTTCAATCCATGACTTCGAATGTGACTCTGAATCTCAGTGTCATCTTTGGCATACAAGGAGCGTGTTGGACCATCGCTTCGGCGTGCGCAGGAGGAGGCCATGCTATTGGTCAGGCTGCGGATCTCATTGCTCTTGGACGGCAAGACCGTGTCCTCTGTGGCGGAGCTCAGGAAATTAACTGGCAGTCTATGGTCGGGTTTGACGGCATCTCGGCATTTTCTTGCCGAGCAGACTCACCACAGTCGGCCAGTCGTCCTTTCGACATCGATCGCGATGGGTTAGTTCCCAGTGGAGGGGCTGCTGTCTTACTCCTCGAACGGTACGATCTTGCCCAAAAACGCGGAGCAACCATTTTAGGAGAAGTTGCCGGGTATGGTTTTTCCACCGATGGCACGCATCTCTCTATCCCCAGTGGTTTGGGACTGGAACGGGCCTCACGGAATGCTCTGAAATCTGCTCAACTCAGTCCCGCAGATATCGATTATGTGTGTGCTCATGCCACGTCAACTCGAGTCGGGGATGCCGTGGAAGCGGAAACGATTTCTCGCCTGTTTGAAGACTGCCATCCTTACGTCTCTTCCATCAAATCCATGACAGGACACGAACTGTGGATGGCGGGCTCTTCACAGGCTGTCTATACAACCATCATGGCCCAATACGGCTTCATTGCTCCCAATATCAATTTGGAACATCCTGACCCTAAAGCCCAATCTTTGCGCCTCGTCAGTCAAACTGTTTCGCAGCCTCCCAAACGCGCCTTACTCAATGCTATGGGATTCGGCGGCGTTAACAGTTCTCTTGTCTTGAGATTTGACCATGACTCGTAAAGTAGTCGTCATTGGTGCAGGCGTGGCAGGAATGGCTACAGCTCTGATTTGTGCCGGCCAGGGCGACACGGTGACCTTGGTTGAGAAAGCTCCTCAGCTTGGACCGAATTTACGCGGTTTTCACCGGGGAGGAGTCGCCTTCGATATTGGCGTCCATTACTTGGGGGCTATTGATGAACATGACATCATGCCAAGCTACTTTCGTTATCTCGGTTTGGCACCACTCACATTTATCCCGTTCCAAAAAGAGGGTTTTGAGCGGCTTATTCTGGAATCAAGTGAGAGTGTCATCGACGTCCCTGTAGGGTGTGAACGCGTAGCTGACATGGCTTCTTCTCTTTTTCCAGACGATTCGAGCGGTATTTCCGATTATCTTGATCAAGTTCAAGCCCGTTGCTCCACCTCGCCATTTCTCAATTTCGACACCAAGTATGCTCCGTCAAGTTCCTTTCATTTGTTCGAGAATCTCAGCGTCGAAAATGTTCTTAACGAGAGGATGGAGTCTCCCGAAGCGCGTGCTCTGTTCGGGGTAGGTTCTATGCTTTATGGCACGCCACCTTCGCGTGCACCCTTTGATATTCACGCCAAGGTTGTTGGAACGTATTATCGTAGTGCTGGCATGGTCGAAGGCGGAGGCGAAGCCTTAACCCGCTCGTTTGTTCAGGCCCTTGTTGATCGAGGTGTCGAATGTATCGTCGGTGCTGCAGTCCAAACGATCGAATTGAGTGCATCGGGAGCTGTTGCAGCCGTCCAACTAGACAATGGGCGCCAGCTTGAGGCCGATATGTGCGTGTGTTGCACGCATCCGGGCATTTTGCCGGAACTCTTGCCACAAAAAGCTCTTCGGCCAGTCTATAGAAAACGACTGCACAGTCTGCAATCAACCCCATCGGCCTATGCCATTTTTGCTCGATGCCGTCGTCCGGTTCCGGAATTTTGGGGGCGAGCTACCTGTGTCTTGTCGAGTCCTGATGTAGAAATCGGATATTCGCCTACGACTCCCCAAGAAGAAAGACCGTTATGGTTTTATTCTACCAATTATAATGGGCAACAAGGTTTGACTATTTTCACAAGCGGTTTTTTTGACGAAGTCTCGGATTGGCAAGACTCCTCTCGTACAAGCCGACCTGGCGAATACACAGAATTCAAACAAAGATGCACAGAGCGCATTCTTCATCGTGTGTATCGTCTTTTTCCGAGCCTGCGAGGCAACTTGGACATCCTTGAGAGTGCGACCCCTTTGACATTTAAAGACTACCTTTCTTCTCCCGGTGGAGGACTCTATGGCCCTATGCACACTGTGGATCAATCCGACGTACTTCCCATGACCAAAGTTCCTGGGCTTTTCTTGGCCGGGCAGGCCACTATTGCACCCGGAGTGCTCGGAGCTATCGTCTCCTCCTGCGTCGCTTGTGGTGTAATATATGGATTTGAAACGATTCTGGAGGGCGTGCGTTCATGCCGTTAAGACGTGTTGTTATCACGGCAGCTGGAGCGGTCTCTCCTTTTGGTGCGGGCGTTGATTCCCTGTGGACAGCCCTGACAAATGGTCAAAGCGCCGTTTCCTTGCGACCGGAATTGCTCGATATTCAAGGTCTTGCTTGCAAGCTCGGGGCAATTATACCTCCTGAAGCCGGGATGAATGGACGTAATATCCCAAGAAAGACGCGCCGCTCTATGTCACCTATGTCGTATTATGCTGTGGCGGCCTGTCAGGAAGCTCTCAACGAATCCGACTTAGATAAGGACGCTATTACCGGAGGACGACTCGGCCTTGCTTTGAGTTCCACCACAGGAAGTGGTGAGAACATGGAGGCGTTTTTTTCAGAGTATTTACACTCTCACGATATCAGTAGCATTAAATCGATGCTTCTGTTTCGCATCATGAGCCACACACTCGTAACGAATGCAGCCATGTATTTCGGCATCGCCGGTCGCATCCTCGCTCCTTCAGCGGCCTGTGCATCAAGTTTACAAGCTATCGGTCTTGGCTACGAAACAATCGCCATGGGTCTGCAGGACATGATGTTGTGTGGTGGAGCTGAAGAATTTTCACCCATGTCTGTGGCGTCTTTCGATGTGATACAGGCTGCTTCTCAAGCGTTCAACAACAGTCCTACGCAAACACCACGCCCGTTTGATCGTGCTCGTGATGGCATCGTATGTGCGGAAGGAGCAGGTGTTATTTTGCTGGAATCACTGGAGCATGCTGTATCACGCGGGGCTCCAATTTTGGCCGAAGTGCTCGGGTTCGCCACTATGGGTGACCCTGACGGCATGGCCAACCCAACAGACACAGCCTTGGTTCGCTGTATGAGTCAAGCCCTGGAACAAGCAGGGCTCTCAGCATCCGATATCGATTATGTCAACGCTCATGCGACAGGCACCATTCTTGGCGATGCTGCAGAATGTCGAGCTGTGGCTTCGCTTTGTGGTTCCGAGGTGCCTATAAGTAGTCTCAAAGGGCATCTTGGACATACTTTGGCGGCGAGCGGCGTTCTGGAAATGATCGCGTCGCTTCTCATGATACGTGAGAACCGCATTATCTCCACCAAGAACCTCTCCGTTATTGCTGAAGATTGTCTTGGACCAATGCACATTCAAAGCGATGTGGAACGGTCCGTATGCACCGTACTCAAAAACAGTTTTGCCCTTGGAGGCATAAATGCCTCTCTGGTTATTGGAACAACGCACTTATGACTCCTCAAGAAGTTACCCAAATTATTAATACGTCTTTGGCAGAAGAATTTGAACTTGACCCGGAACTCATGCAACCCCAAGCCCTTTTAAAAGACGACCTCGGGCTGGATAGCCTCGACGGGGTAGACATGGTCATCGTACTTGAGCAGGCTTTTCATTTTAAAATTGGGAAAGATCCTGATTTATCTGGCATCCGTACGTTACAGGATGTCTATGATTTTGTTTTGTCGAAAAGACAACCTGAATAGCCTGGAATAATCAGGTAAAGAATTTTTGGGAACAAAGACGGAAATAATGAACGGTATGACGATACGGACAATTGTGCTCAATATCGCTCATGTTCCATTCTTGTTGATTTGGACAGGCATCGCTATCGTGTTCACTCCATTTGCTTTTATCCTGTACAAAATCATCATGAAGCGAACATCACCGTCTGCTATCCGAAGTATTGTCTGGTTTTATGCCAGAGTATGGATTCACTTTATTTCGCTTTTTATGCCCATAGAAAGAAAGACAGGGAAATGGGACGATTACCCGCAGCCATGTATTATTGTGGGAAATCATCAGTCCATGACCGATCTGTATTTTATGGCGTCTCTTCCCATTCATGATGTCGCATTTGTCGTTCGAGGGTGGCCATTTCGTATTCCTTTTTTTGGATTCTACATGCGAAATGCTCAGTATGTTGATGTGGAACAGTACACGCCAGAAGGTATGTTTGAACACATACAAAATCTTTTTCGGCAAAAAACGAGCATCATGTTTTTCCCAGAAGGGACGCGCCACTCGGATGGGCATTTCGGTCGCTTTCATTCCGGAGCGTTTCGCTTGTCCTGTCAGACAGGTCGGCCGGTCGTACCATTGTGCTTTTACAACACCGGTAAGATGCTTCCCAAAGGGACGACTTGGCTTCGAATAACTCCCGTTACAGTGGTCGCTCTCCCTCCTGTGTACCCACACAATTTCTCTGGAGAACTTGGCCATATAGCGATGCGAAAGCATGTTAAATTACTGATGGAAAAAGCAATCCTGGATATACAACAGCAATATAAGAACTCCGAGAGAGTCACTTTACCCTACTGTATTGGAGCAAATACAACGAGGCTATAGACTCAGTTCGATGAAGTTCTCCATACTGATTTTTGTATATCCATGTTTGCAAGCCTAAATTTTATCATGTTGTGAGTAATAACGCATGTATTTTGTTCTGAATTGTTGGGAAAGTTTTGGGGTTGAGGAAGATAGTTGTTTGTGGAAACAATTATAAAATGTGGAGATCTCGTATGACTTTACAGAGTGTACGCCGTATCACGGTTCTTATTTGTATCGTAGGTATGTTGTCGATTGTTGGTTGTAAAACAATTCCAATTTATAATGTCAATAATCAACCGATAGATACAGGATCGCATACGAATATTGGAATGTATGAAATTGAGGTGGCGATTCATCGAGCCTGTAATAAGCTCGGTTGGAAAATGTACGTCGAAAAAGAAGGGCTTATTGTTGCTACGCTCAATATCAGGAGCCATCAGGCCGTTGTCGATATCAAGTATGACAAAAATAAGTACAGCATCATTTATAAATCAAGTACCAACTTGAAAGCTCGTAATGGAAAAATCCACAAGAATTATAAAGGTTGGATCATGAATCTTGACCGGCAAATTCAAGAGGAATTGCTTAATTCATAAAATGAATAGACCACGTTATGGTCAATGACAGCATGTTGTTCTGTCCGTTTAGGAATATAAGGACTCGAGCTGTTTCATTCGGGAAGAGGTACGTATGGCTTTAGATCTTCGATTTCCACTTGCTGCTGATTTGCTTATTCCACACCGGCCGCCTATGGCGTTGATCGATTTTTTACTCGAATCCAACGATAACTACGGTGTTGCGACGGTGGATTTGCATGAAAAAGCCGTGCCTCTTCTTGGCAACACGCTCCATCCAGCCGCCTATGTCGAAATCGCAGCCCAGGCTTATGCTGCCATGCGTGGATATTGTATTCTTCAACAAGGGCTTCCCCTCCAACCTGGATTTCTTGTCGGAATCAACCGGTTTGTCGTCTCCAATCAGGTCGGACCTGATGATCGTCTTCGTATTGAAGTAGAAACGGTGACGGAGATCGATCGGTTTTACGTCGCAAACGCCCGGCTGTTTCTGGAGGAGGGGGAACTCGTTGCTTCGGGGGGCTTTCGAGTCTTTAGCCCCCCGGCGGCTGACGTACAGGGGAGGGGAGTATGATTTTCAGATGCCTTACCCTTTGTGTCGTATTGTTATTCTGCCCCCTCTTGGTTTGGGCGCAAAATGAGACAGATCTTCTTCAGGAAATAGAGAGTAAAGCGCGCAACGTATCGACTCTTGATACGCAGTTTACCCAGATCAAAACGATGTCCATGTTTAAAACATCAATGAAGTCATCTGGGCGACTTGTCTTTGCTTCACCAGACAAGTTGCGTTGGGAATATCTCGAACCATTCCATGCGGGATTCGTCATAGATGGGGAAAACTGTCATCGTTTGGGGGCAGACCAAAGTAAAGTCTCCCCCCTCCAAACGGGTTGTACCGATCCCATCTTGCGTGCTCTCTCCAAACGCCTTTTTGCCTGGATGCAGCTTGATATGAGCGCCCTGAAGAAAGAAAATACAGTTTCTGTCCTCTCTTCGGAACCACTTGCCATCGTCTTGTATCCTCTCAATTCCCAAACATCCGGCATTGCATCCATGACCATGCAGTTCACACAGCCAGACATGACTGTTGAGCATATTGTCATCCACGAAAGCGAAGGGGATGAGACACGTATTGATTTTCACGAAACAACGATCAATGCTCCGCTTTCCAAAGGTCTCTTTTAATTATCATGACGCATCGTCTTTTCAACCCGTCTTTTTTTAAAGCGCTACGCCGTTATAGATATGTGCTTTTTTTTGTGAGTGTGGTCATGCTGGCGATATCTATTTTGGTTGTCGCCCGAACGCCTCTTGAGCGTGATATCAGCATTATGCTGCCTCAAAATGAAAAGAACGATGTCAATGACATCGACTTGTTGACAATAGCTCCGTTTGCAAAAAAAATATTCATCACGCTGACAAGAGACGAGACGATTCCTCCTGCTCGGTTGACGCAGGCTGCCGATGCCTTGCAACAGGCTCTGCCGAAAACTCTTTTTCCGAATGTGCTTGTGGGACCGCCTATCGACATATCTCCGGCGATGTTTCAAGATATTTTTGTCTCATTTCCTTTGCTCTTCTCGGCCCAAGATGAAGCCGCCATATCGCGTCTGCTTACGCCTGAAGCTATTGAACATTCCCTGACCGAAGACAAACGAATCTTGCTCTCCACACCTGCTGGTCCGATAAAACGTCTGATCAGCCAAGATCCTTTGGGACTTCGAAGGATTTTGTTGAAAAAGTTTCGGTCTGCAATGCCTGCTGATTTCGTCGATTTGCGTTCCGGTCGGTTCATTACTGACGATCGTCTTCACCATCTCATTGTGGTCGACACAGTCGTCCCATTCACTGACCCTGAGGCTTCCCAACACCTGCTTGAAACTGTACAGCGCGTTATAGCTCAAACACTTCCCGCAGGTATAAGCGCCATGGTCACGGCAGGGCATCGCTATACGGAAGCCAACGACAACCGAATCCGGGAAGACCTCAGTACGGTTTTGCCTATCTCCGGCATTTTGCTTATCGGGTTGGCTGCCTTTTTCCTGCGCTCTCTGTCTGGCCTTCTTGTTTTGCTTATTCCGGCTGGAGCATTCATTTTTGCCGTGGCGGGCACAGTGGTTTTTCAAGGAGCGATATCCGGTATTGTCGTCGGCTTTGGGGCGGTTATTCTTGGCATCACCATGGATTACGGCCTGCATGTTTATTATGCGTTGGCTGATGCTCACGGCACCGACGGCGCGGTCCTCCTCTCGCGTCTGAGTCGACCTCTCGCCATGAGCTGTTTAACTTCCCTCGCAGCGTTCATTGGACTGGCGTTTTCCGACATGCCCGGTATCCGTCAATTGGCGGTCTTCTCGATGATCGGTCTTGCTACGGCTTTTGCAAGTTCTCTTGGTATTTTGCCTTTGTTGTTGCCAAAACGTCTTTCGATTCGACAACATCGAATATCTCTCCATCTTCCTTTCTCTTCTCATATACCGCGTACCGTTGTTGTCGCTGTCTTTATCGTAAGTCTCGCCGCAAGTGCCTTGGCTATTACACATCTGGAGACAGATGGTGACTTACGCAATCTCGGATATATTCCTCAGCAGCTCAAACTCGATGAACAGCGTTTTCATAAAATCTGGGGCGGAGCCCGTGATATGGCTCTCATTTTCTCACTCGGCAAAACCGCCGAAGAGGCTCTCGAGCATAACGAACATATTGCGAATCGATTTCATGCGCGCTTTCCTGACACTGAAATGGTCAGTTTGGCATCGATACTGCCGTCATCCCAAATTATGCAGGCCAATGTAACCCGATGGAACCAATTCTGGATCAAACATAACGAATCTGTTCAAAAACATTTGAGCACACAGGCTCAAGTACTCGGCTTCAGCGGCACAGCCTTTCAACCATTCGTTCATATGATTTCTACGCCGGCACAAGTCGAAGAAGAGGAACAATTCCTTCAAAGGTTGCCCGGTGGCCTGCGTGATCTCTTTTTTAAAACAGGCCCGACGTATACGGCTGCCATATCTCTCGTGCCGGACACCGCAGAAATTGCTGACTTTTTTTCGAATGAGTCGACCGAGGGGATACGTTTTCTTTCTCTGTCACAGTTTCGCCAATCTACGGCCAGGCTGATGGGAGAAACCCTTGTTCGGTTCGTTGGTTTCACTCTGGTGCTTGTACCAATTTTTGTCTTTCTTCTTTTTCGTAATCTTACCAGAACCGCAGCAGCTCTTTTTCCTGTTGTCGCCGGTCTTCTTGCCGTTTTGGGTTACCACGCCATCAGTGCCGCACCGGTAACGCTTTATACTATCGTGGCGGTTCCACTCATTCTTGGTCTTGGTGTTGATTACGGAATTTTCATGGTCAGCGAACTCGATGGAGCTATCAGTCCGATAGCGCGACAGGCTGTCATTGTCTCGGGTCTGAGCACCATTATCGGACTCGGAACGCTTGCCTTCTGTAGACATCCTGCTCTGTTGGGTATCGGGACGACTGTATTGATAGGAACACTCGGCGGACTTGTCGCGTCTCTTGTCATTTTGCCGGCATTGTGGAGGCAGGCATGACAAAACAGAGACCCAAAAGAATATGGCTGGTGTTCCTCCTGGTTGCGTTGAACCTCTTGGCAGCATGTACCAATCCGCCAGCTGTTAGCAATGATTTGACGCAATCCGCTCCTCCATTTGCTGTTCCCGATACGGCAAATGGTCATGATGTGACTTTATCCCATGCTGGCATTCTCACACTGGGGGATGCTTCTCTTGCGGTGCAGGGGATGGTCCAGACCGACGCTGACCGCCGGGCACTCCGAGCGTCTGTATTTACAGATTTTGGCATTCCTCTCTTTGATGCCCAAGTGAGCCCGACTGCCCATACGCTACGAGTACGCAACGGTGGTTTGCTCCGCGTAAAGGATTTTGCCGACACGGCTGCTTTGGTTCTGCGCTGCTTGTTTCTCGATGATGCCGTGCGTCGATGCGCCTCAGAGACCGTGCGGAACAATACCGTTCAATGCATATGCCGGCACACAGCCGAATCCGAGGCCATCCTTCGAATTGAAACTCAAGGGCCAGACGCCCCCATGCGCGTCGAAGGGCTCGGGAAACATGCATTTACTTTGCGTATTTCGCCATGTTCCTTACAGGGAGAAAAACAATGAGCCAGGAATATTTTGATGTTTGGCGCTTGGCCGTGACGCCTGTCTTCAGAGATGAGGGAATGCTACGGCAACGCTATCGCATGAATGGCGATCATCCTGTTTTCGCAGGCCATTTTCCGGGGTATCCGGTTTTACCCGGCATGATGCAACTCCTCTTTGTCTTCAATACGGCCGGAATAGATCAACAAATCTTAACGGGTTCGATTCATTTTGAAAAATGTAAATATCTCAAGATGATCCTGCCTGATGAAGTTTTTGAGGTTGCATGTCTCTGCACGACAACAGGCAACACAACAAAACTGGCAGCTTCACTGCACGTCGAGAACGAACTGGCATCTTCATTTCGAATTCAATTTTCTCCTACGACCTCAGCAATTCTATGAAAAAAAATTATTTTCGATTACAGCCCAATGCGCCTGCACCTTTGGAAATGACGATGACACGGCCGGTCAAATTTCATGAAGCCGATCCTCTCGGTATTGTGTGGCACGGCAACTATGTGGTTTATTTCGAAGAAGGCAGAGAGGCATTTGGGGCCAAATTCGGCATTAACTACCTTGATTTTCATAATCATGGTCTCACTGTGCCTATCCGCAGACTTGAAGTCGACTATCTTTGCCCACTCCGTTACGGCGACCATGTTACCGTTATGACTCGGTTGCATTGGTCGGACGCGGCCCGTCTTAATTTTGAATACCGCGTGACAAATCAGTCCGATCAATTGATTGCTACGGGTTGCACAGTGCAACTTTTCGTCGATCTTTCGGGAGAACTCGTCATGACGTTGCCCGATTTTCTGCTCGACTTTCAGACACGTTGGTATGACCTTCTTGCTTTAATGTCATGAACGTCCTGCTCTTTTCCATCAATACGGAAACAAGCCCCTACCCGGTTTATCCTCAAGGGGTTGCTCTTGTTGCCCAAAGCGCACGTCGTGCCGGACACACGGTCGAAATCTATGATTTTTGGCATCATGGCGATGGCGAAGAAGTGGAGACCCGACTTCGTACATTCTCTCCTGATGTTGTTGGCATTAGTATTCGAAATATTGATAATGTCGATATCTTTACGGCCCAAGCACATTGGACACTCGATCGCCTTCGAATGCTTGTTGAACGAATCAAAGCATGGTCTGGCGTGCCGATCGTGCTTGGTGGGGCTGGCTTTTCCCTTATGCCACAGTCTATTCTTGAATATTGTCGGGCCGATTGCGGTGTTGTCGGAGAAGGCGAAGACGCATTTGTCGACATATTGGACACTCTGAAACAAGGACAACGCGTGACCGGGCTTATACGTCGCGCCATTGATCTAAAAAAACCATTTCTTCCTGGCAAAGGCGAAAATGAAAGCCTCGCATTAACCTATTACGCCGAAACCGGCATCTATGGGATTCAGACGAAGAGAGGATGTCCATTTCACTGCATCTATTGCAGTTATCCAGGACTTGAAGGAGAAAATCTTCGATTCCGTGATCCTCAGGCCGTTGTTGATGAAATTGCGTATCTCAAAAACAAACACGGCATTGATACCTACTTTTTCACCGATTCGGTGTTCAATGATCCACACAACCAATTTCTCGAAATTGCAGAAGCATTGATCCGGAGCAATCTCTGTATCAACTGGAGCGCGTATTTCAGGCCTGGGAACATAACACAAGACGCTATAGATATACTTGTCCGATCAGGATTACGTTGTGTTGAGATTGGTGTCGATGGAACATGCGACGAGACACTGCATTCTTTGGCGAAAGGCTTCGATTATAGTCAGGTCTTCGCAATGAACGAATTTTTTTTCAAAGCCCGTATTCCGCAATCGATTTTCATTGTGTATGGCGGCCCAGGAGAAACACCGCAGACTATTGAACGTGGGCTTGTGCTGCAAGAACGCCTCAAGGGAAGCATGGTTTTGGGATTCCTTGGGTATCGCATCTTGCCGCAGACTGCGCTTCAAACGCTGGCTATCCACGAAGGCATGATTGAAAGGGACGATCCGCTCCTTGAACCCGTGTTTTATTTTTCTCGGCAACTCCACCGTAATGCCGTCCATGCTCGACTCATGAAGGCGTATGCCGGAAGACATGATCGCATCTATCCTCCACAAGAGGGCCAAGAGAGACTGGAGATTATGCGCCGATTCGGAATGCGCGGTTTTTTGTGGGACAAGAGAATTAAATTTGAATCGACAGCCTTAGCTGTGAAGGAGACTGCCTATGACTGAGCCATTCTCCTTGAATACGCTCCTTGTCGTCGTTCCGACATATAACCACACCGGGACACTTCCCGACGTGGTCAGACGCATCAAAGCCCAACACCCACATGTGCTCGTTGTGGACGACGGCAGCGATATTCCCGTGTCTGCCAATGATTTGAGCGATACAATCGATGTTATTCGCCATCCGGTCAATCAAGGAAAAGGGGCCGCGATGAAAACGGCTGCCAAAAGAGCACGACAGCGAGGGATGACGCATATCCTGACAATAGATGCCGATGGTCAGCATTTCCCCGAGGATATCCCTCGTTTCATCTCCGCCATGGAGCAACATCCGGAGAGTATCATTGTCGGGAGCAGAAATTTTAACGCCAAGAACATTCCTGGTTCCTCTCGATTCGGTCGTTGGTTTTCCAATCTTTGGTACCGCATTCAGACTTTGCATACGATTTCGGATATGCAAAGCGGATTTCGCGCATATCCCCTTACCGTATTCGAGAAGATACAAAGCACGGAGAATCGTTATTCTTTTGAAATCGAAATTTTGGTCAAAGCCACTTGGGCAGGGTTTCATATTGAAGAAATCGACATCCCGGTCTTTTACCCTGAACCGGACCAACGCATATCCCATTTTAAAGCCTTCTGGGATAATGCCCGAATCTCTTGGCTCAATACCCGATTAACGGTCTGGGCTATCCTCCGGCTTCCTGGTCTTTTGAGGAGGAGGCAAGAAAAGGTTACGCCCACCACGCGTCGTCCTTCTCGTTGGTCAAGCAAGAGTCTGGGATCGCGACTGCAACATCTTTTTTTCTATGCGGTTATCCGTCTTTTTGGTGTTCGACCAACTTATGTCGTTTTGGCTGTCATCACTGCGTACTACACGCTCTGGCCATCAATTCGCGCTCGATCAAAGGCCTATCTTGTACGGCGTTTTTCCAATCATTCCCGTATAGCACTTTTTGTCTACGCTTTTCGACTCCATTTCGAGTTCGGAAAGATCCTCGTGGATCGGGCTGCCATGGGAATACAAGGGCGCCATCACGTTGAGCTTGATGACAACGTTGAATCAACCATGCGTACTCTTTTGGCTCGTGGGCGGGGGCTCCTTGTTCTTACGGCCCATGTCGGTTGCTGGCAGACGGCGATGTCCGGGTTCGAGCTCATGAATACGCGCACGGCTATTTTGCTTCATCGTGATGCTGGGGACGTGGATCGACAGTATTTCGAACATACAGGGAAGAAAGCTCCTTTTCGTTTCATCGATCCTCTGGGGACTCTGGGTGGAGTGTTTGAAATCATGGAAGAGCTTCGTCACGGTGCCATTGTTGCCATGACGGCAGACCGTGTTCTCGGCAATGAGCGCAACGTCGTGTCAGTCGATTTGTTCGGAGAGCCTGTTCAGTATCCTTATAGTGCATTTTCCTTGGCTTCGGCGATGAACGCTCCTGTGATTGTTTTGTTTTCGGCACGCACCGGTCCTGAAGCCTCGCGACTGTGGATTGGCGATATCATCGAAGTCCCATCCGGTCTTGGCCGAGAAGCAGCACCCTATGTGCCGTATGTGCAACGGTTCGCTTCATGCATTGAGGTGTATGCGACGGCCAATCCTTTTCAATACTTTAATTTTGTCGACATCTGGTCGAATGATGAGAAACGCGATGGACATAAAGACACGGCTTAAAGAAATGCTTATTTCCGGACTCCATCTCACTGGAGTTTCGGTTGCTGACATTGATGACGACAGCCCGCTTTTTGGCGAAGGCCTTGGATTGGATTCTTTAGATGCCGTTGAGGTCGTTGTATTGGTGCAGCGAGAATTCCACTGTGAAATCAAGAATATGGAAGAGGGAAAAGAAGCGTTCGCATCGATTTCGGCCCTCGCTCGTTTTATCGAGGAACGCACGTCATGAGTCCACAGCCCATTCCTGTCATAACGGGCATGGGGTGTCTATGCGCTCAAGGATTTGATCTTAACGCATGCGTGAAAAAGCTTTTTGGTGAGCCAAATCTTCCACACAGTCTGTCCGTTCCCGGCGGTCCCACTCGGCCAAGCCCGGTATTTGCCGTTCCCGAATCCGTTCGCGCTTCATTCGTGACCGATTCCGACATGCGGTACAGCTCACTCTCAACGCTTTTCGCAAAGCACTCAGCTTGGGAAGCCCTGACAAATGCCGGCTTTCATCCAGAGGAACTTGCAGGTCGACGTATTGGAGTCAGTATCGGGACATCGGTTGGAGCGAGCGTTAATCTCATGTCGTTTTATCGAAATCAACGCGCCGGGCGCGATCCCGAACTGTTTGCTGTTCAGCGCTGGCTTGCCGTCAATCCCGCGTTATGGCTCGCGCGACATTTTGATGTGCACGGTCCTTGCCAGACTGTTGTCAACGCGTGTGCCTCTGGCACCGATGCCATTGGTTTGGGGGCTGCATGGATTCGTCAAGGATTGTGTGATGTGGTTCTTGCCGGAGGGACCGACGAACTCTCCGAATTCACCATGACCGGCTTTGGCCGGTTGCTCATTGTGGATGAGAACCCTGTAAAACCGTTTGATGCAGACCGACAGGGGCTCAATCTCGGAGAAGGGGCTGGTATGGTTGTTCTCGAATCTGAACAGCACGCAGCAATGCGAGGCGCACAGGCTCGGGCGATGGTACAGGCATATGCCACGGCCGGCGATGCATATCATCCGACAAAGCCCCACCCCGAAGGGAGGGGGCTGGCTGCCGCTCTCACACAGGCGGCAGACGCGGCCGATCTCAAAGTGACCAGTGCCGCATTTATCAATACGCATGGGACAGGGACCAAAGATAATGACGCCGTCGAATCGTGTGTCTATGGAAATCTGTGTCCTGACGTTCCTCTTTGTGCCACCAAAGGCTATACTGGACACACACTTGGAGCCGCCGGTGCCATAGAAGCGATTTTCACTGTTGTCAGTTTGGAGCAGGGCGCTCTTCCCGGAAACACGCGGTGCTCAACACCCGATCCCGCATTACCAGTCCATCCCGTGACGCACACGACATCCATTACCGGAAATTGGGCTATATCCACATCGCTTGCTTTTGGAGGTGTCAATTCCGTCCTGTTTCTGTCTTTGGGAGATGGAATATGAATATGGTTATTACCGGTCTTGGCGTTATGGGGTGGTTTGGTACAGATTCAGCTTCTTTGTGCCAAGCTGCTGGAGCGGATACCCCGATCCAAGAACCTGCTGTCGCGGACACCTCGATTTTAACGACGATTGCATCGCCTCGCGATCTACGGCGTATGGATCATTTCTCACAGCTTGCTTTGTGGGCTGCTCAACAAGCAATACGAGATGCAGGTGAAGACGTTTCCGCGAGAACTGGACTTGTCATGACAACAGGATACGGCCCACTCCATGCCACATTCGCCATGATGGATTCGATGATTGAGTATGGCCCCGACCTTGCTTCCCCATTGGCGTTTTCCCAATCGGTTCACAACATGCCGGCCGCAGGTCTGGCCAGACAATGTAACCTCGACGGGCCATGCATTACGCTTTGTCAATTTGAGACATCTATGGCTGCTGGTCTCCTCGTGGCCCATGATTGGTTGGCGTCCGGACTCGTTGATCGAGTTCTTCTCGGAGCCGTCGATGAGTACGCGCCACTGTTATCGGTTATCGCTGATCGTTTTGAACAGGAACAAAACGCGGCTCCAGCTATACAACGTTTTCGCGGTCCGCTTGCCGATACGGCATCGTTTTTCTGTCTGGTTCCTGAAGGCAACGTCCCCGGATATTGCCTGATTGACCAAATCGATTGCGGCAATGGAGCTTCTCCGACATGTGACGACGACGTCAATACAATCTTTTTTTCAGCTCAAGCAACAGAATCGAACGGCTTTTGCCTCGGCACGTCACCAACAGCCGTCGGTTTCGATCTCATTCTTGTTGCGCTGGCACTCCAAGGACAGTCCGTTCCCAACATCGATGGCAATATGCGGCAAACTCGTTTCGTGTGTGAAGACCAGCTTGGCGGGTACGGCTGCTGGCGAGCTCGCTCCTTGCCTCAATCCGTAAGAAAATCAATATGACAGGCGCGTTTCGATTTGAAAAAAAACATGTCATTGCTCTCATAGAGGACACCATTCGAATAAAGTACAGTCTTGATGAGAATGCTTCCTCAATAGAACCGAGCATGAACGTATGGCGACTCTTGCTTGACGATATGGCAACTTTTTTTCGGCTCAATACCGAAGCGCAAGCAGAGCTGCATCGATGTGGTGGAGTCGACGCGATGGCGGAATGTATCGTTCAGGCGTTGTCCGCTCATCCGGTAGGCATTCGTTTTGTGACATCGGGCAGTACGGGAACACCTGTCGCGGTTGATCATTCTTTACAGGCGATTTCGCAGGAAGTCCGTCAGCTTATTCCGTTGTTCCCCGGCGTCAAAAACGTCGTGGCCGTTGTTCCACGCTACCATCTTTACGGATTCATGTTTGCACTCGTCCTCCCTCAAGAACTCGCTATTGGAACGCGATGCCTTGCTCCTGTGCCTACAACCGATTTTTTTGAGATATTACGGCCAGGAGATGTTGTTGTTGGTTTTCCCTTATTTTGGAAGGCTGTGGCGCGTATTGGCCGCCGCTTTCCTGACTCTGTGACGGGGATAACGTCGACCGGCCCCTGTCCCGCAGACGTTATTTATGATCTTGAGGCCGCAGGGCTCCATCACATGAGAGAAGTCTTCGGTTCATCTGAGACCGGCGCTTTAGGAATGCGATCACATCCCGATGAGCCATTTGATCTTATGCCCCATTGGCAACGTGATCCTGAAAATGTATTTGGACTCATTCGTAATGTACCCGGTCAAGGTATACAGCGACTTCCTTTCCCTGATGACGTGCAGTGGAAAGATTCTCGTCGCTTTTTGCCTTTAGGACGAAAAGACAAAGCTGTTCAAGTCGCTGGTATCAACGTCTATCCGGAGCACATTGCGAGCATCATTGCTGAGCATCCACTCGTAAAACTGTGTACTGTCCGTCTCGACAGTTCCGGCTCCGAGCGCCTCAAAGCGTTTGTTGTCCCAGCTCATGGGAGCAGTCTCAGTCCAACCGATACCAACCGCTTGCGACAGGACTTGGCAAAAATTCTCAAGCCGGAGCAAATGCCACGATATATTGCAAGTGGACGCACATTGCCGATCAATGGCATGGGAAAAATCTGTAATTGGGAAAAAGCAACCGGGGAAGTTCTTAAAAATACATCCCTATAAGAAAAACGGTCGAATTAATGCCTCGGTTCTGCGGGTGAAGATTGGCATTAGAAATGTGTTGCAATCGTATGGCTCCAAAAAATCGATGTCCCGATTGTGTTTCAAAGTCTGACCCAATGCTCACTTGGGGACAAAAGTTTACTTTGAGGCCTTGGTTGTGCAGTTGAAAATCGGTGTAAATGCCACCAATACCCAATTCAGCATAGGGCATGACCGAATCTGATTGAAAAAACGGGGGGAAATATTGAGCAAACATGGACAAGGAAGCGAGAAAGCCCTTGTCTGCACCGCCCGCGCTCGCTTCTACTTTAAAGCGCAATCCATCGGGTGCCGGATGATGCCAGATGTTTTCATAATCGAACGTCGCGAATACAGTTCCCATTCCGAAATACAATGGTTCTGAAGAATTGAAAGCCGAACCGTAGCTCAGCGCCATGCCGTATCGGTTGGGGACGTGTTCTTCGGTTTGTGAAGCGAACTGGGTATTATCCGTTGCTTTCGACTGTTGTTGTTCTGCTTCTTGACCGGCAACAGCCACACCGCTCCAGAGCAGCCACATTAAAAACAAAACTATTTTGAGAGAACTCAAACCAAGCTTTCGGTTCCGAACCATAGATATTCGCTTCCCATCTTTGCGTTTCGTTTATATCGAAGTTCGACTACGCCAATCAGCCCAGAATAGCAATGTAAATGGAATAAATTCCGTTATGATTCTCTGTTTAAACGGCAATGTGCTCAATGAAATGGAGACTAGGCAGACAGCAGGAAGAAGTATTATTCTGGAAATCGGTATTGACTGCGAATACGTCATGAACCAGCCCTTGATACTATATTGTGCTGTTGCAAAGACAGAAGCAATAAATATGACACACAACATTCCAGTTACCTGAGTCTGCTCAAAGAAATGATTGAGCCAATATGGGCCCAACCAGAAAACAAACGCGACGATGACGAAATAACAATTAACGCCTGAAAAAACCCAATCTGCCGGACAAGAACGTTTCGTTTGAAGAACAAGAAGAGGGACTGCAAAAACTGCACATAACGTGAACAACACCCCCCAAGTCATTGTTGATTGTGGGGTGAAGAAATGAAAGACGGTTACAAAAATCGATAGCGGAACACTATAAAGAAATTTGATGAATCCATCAGAAAAAGGAGGTAGCAGGGCATTGTGTACACATCGAGTATAGGCAATATTACGTCGATGGAGTTTTTGCCAAGTATGTTTCCATACTTCTTTTACTTCTTCAGGCTGAAATTCTTCTGCTGACATATCTATCTCTTTTGTACTTTGCAAGGACAATTCATGACATCTCATTTATAGATATAAATCATGTATATTTTGCGGTTAAGATTTATGTTTGATGCACGTATATTATTATATTAACGAAATTACTTACATTTAATGATTATGAACACGTCACATGGTGGACGGTAACGTATGCAGATTTTTTACCCAAAAAAATACGGCGACAGTTGAGGGCTACTGAAACATTTATGCAGCTATTTAAAAGATCATAATACGATAAAACATTCATGCTTGGACAAAAGAACGTTCCTAGAAGCATTTTTCTATGGAGAGTGATTAAATCCACTATTTCTCTAGGACGTTAGAAATATGGTGGAAAGAGAGCTGGCCTAATTTGAACCAGAAGATTCCACCAGATTTTGTCGGTCCATGGTCTCCAAATGATTTTAGTGGAAGTTACATTATGATTAAGATTAAATAAATGAGCCAATGTCAGAGAATTATGGGGTTAACATCGAGACAGAAGGAAGGGGATTGCTAGAAGACGTTTTTTCGCGTTGTCAGTATTTCCGGCTTGACGTATCGTGTGGACGTTCGGGCTGATCCTTTGCCGGGTGTAGCAACCTGTTGTCTTAATCATCATGAAAGCGGTTTAGAGATCAGTCTGAACAAATAACACTTTCTGCTTTAATCGTATTACATGTTGCACGAAAAGCCGTTTGTTTCGATCAATAGGCCCAGCCTATGGGAAAGTCCGCGCTATTTCTTGTATAATGTTCCTGCCGCGTAATGGTCCTTATGTAATCTTTACACTTTTTATATTTTATCATGTTATATCTTGGTATGTTAGGCCAGGGTGTAGAAGTGTTTGTCAGGTGAAATGCATCTCGAATATCGTGTTAGTGTAAATTTTATCTCTCGGTCGATGGCTGCACTCGATCATGTTCTGTTGCAAATCGTCATCCGCCGCGAAGGCGGGAACCCCATCTGGTGAACGCCCTTACATGAAAAACGTGTTCTAAAACGAATAGAACGAAAGCATTGGAAGAAAAGCATGCATCGAAGTGAGCTTCTTGTCCCTGCGGGGTCTTTAGAAAAATTGAAGGTTGCCCTTCTTTATGGCGCAGATGCCATTTATATGGGCACGCCGGATATGTCTTTGCGCACACGCTCGCAATTCTCGTTAGAGCAGGTGATTGAAGGCGTGCGCCTTGTTCATGCACATGGGAAAAAAGCGTATTTAACGCTGAATCTTTTTTCGCATAATCGCGATATTGAAAAGCTGCCGCTTTTTATTGAAACGATCCGGAAGGTTCGGCCTGATGGTGTGATCATTGCGGACCCGGGTGTGTTTCAGTTTGTTAAAGAAAATGCCCCCGATCTGGAAATCCATATATCAACGCAGGCGAATGTTTGTTCCTATCTGTCGGTAGATTTCTGGAAAAAGATGGGGGCGGATCTCGTCGTTCTGGCTCGCGAGGTTTCTTTTCATGAACTTACCGAAATCAGAACGCGTTGCCCCGATGTGAAGCTTGAAGTTTTTATCCATGGCGCGATGTGTATGACCTATTCTGGACGTTGCCTTCTATCCAATTTTTTGGCGCAGCGTGGCGCGAACCAAGGGAATTGTACGAATTCCTGTCGGTGGCAATATAAAATGCACGTGGCGTTACCGGATGGCACCCTGGAAGAACTGACCTTGACGGATGAGAATAAGGACCTTTTTCGATTTTTCTTGGAAGAAAAAGAACGGCCTGGCGAATTTTTTCCGATTGAAGAGGATGAAAAAGGGGCCTACATCCTCAATAGCAAAGATTTGTGTTTGATGCCGCATTTGGAGGCCATTTTACAAAACAAGATCGATTCTTTGAAGATCGAAGGACGGAACCGCAGCGCCTATTACGTGGCCGTGACAACGCGAGCCTATCGTCAGGCGATTGATGCATTTTATAAAGATCCCGATCATTGGTCCCCCGATCCCTATATGCAAGAATTGCGCACTATCCCAGTCCGGGGGTATACGCACGCGTTTCATGAAGGGCGTTTGACCCATCATGCGCACGATTATGAAGGAACGAACACGCTTGCTGCGTATGAATTCGCCGGTTTGATTACCGAGGTTACGGATGATGCCTTTTATTTGGATGTGAAAAATCGCATTCTCTCGGGTGATGTTCTGGAGTTTATCGCGCCTAGTGTGCGCACGCCAATGCGGCTGCGCATTTATCAGTTTGAAGATGTTCGCAACGACAAAACTTATGAAGATGCTATTCACGCGGGGGAAAAACCCCTTTTGAAAATACCTTTTGCGTGGCTGCATGAGGAGGATCCTGCGCGATTAGCCAAAGATTTCCCGCCCTATACCATCGTGCGGAAACGCCGCATGCTCTCGGATCAAGAGCAACAACGACTAAAAATGGACCTCACCGCCCAAGCGGTAGAAATGGGGCAAGCGCCCGAAGCCGCGTATCAAAAAAGGCTTACCCATTACAAACGAACGCAAAAAGAGGCGCCTCCTGTCTCCAAGGGGAAAGGCCCCGCGCTTGGCCGTGATGGCTGTTGTGGGTGCGGGTGCAATGGGTGCCTTCATTTCTGGCATGATCCAGCTTTTGAACAAGCCCGCGCAAAATTGCGTGAAAAGAAACCGGGAGAGCTTTTGACCAAGCAAGAATATAGAGGGGGACTCTCTGGATAACGTGCAATGGTAGAAAAGGGCAAGAGCCCATTCAGTTTTACAGCGTGAGTTCATGAGGTCACTTAATAAAAGCATCTTCAGCAAAAAGAATTCCTTCCACACATCGCGAACACACTCAGAATCTCTTTAACTCGATTGCCCGCTTTCGTTCGGTTGGTTTGGTGAGTTTACTTCAATCCAAGCCTCTCAAATGCGTCACTGAGCAAAATTGAACGCCGGATTTATACGGATTTCGTGTCGCTCCCGCATGCAATCAGATGGAGACACCCACCCCCAAGCATTTTTTAAGGGAAAGCCGTGTGACCTTTTAAGGAAAACTTGCATAGACCATTCAAAAGTCACCAATAAAACACGGAGGTCCCATCATGAAAAAAACAATCGCTTGCGCCACCTTGTGCGCCATGATCGGCATTATGTCTCTCCCCCTGGAGAGCATAGCCGCCAAGTCATTCAACATGAACGATATCCCCCAAATCGCCACCTCGAACACTGGACAACTCCCGTTGCTCCTCGCACATGGCGGTTTTGGAAATGGCTCGGGCGGAGGCGGCTACGGACCAGGTGACGGGACAGGCACTGGAGATGGGCCCCATGATGGAACCGGAAATGGCCCTGGCGACTGCACAACGAGCTAAATATCTATGCTGCCTCATACCCGCAGAGAGGCCAACTCTGGAAGAGCCGGGACCTCAAATGTCCCGGCTCTTCCTTGATTTTAATTGGTTAGAGTGGAGATGGCTCCCTTTTGGGGAGGCGCGCAGAATCCTTATCGTAACTATAATAGCTAGCCCCCTGGTGTCATCTCAGGTCAGAGAAAGATAAACAGAAAGTATTTTTCGCAGCCCCTCTTCGTCAATGATCATTTAAGAGTAATTCCCGGGCTGTCAGCAATATCAGAGACACTTCTTCCTGCTTCAACCAATATCACGGCATTATACTTAAATTCCGTATCATATTTTCTGTAAGAGTTGCTCATCCTCGTTTCCTCTTTGCTTGCCAGGATGGTGGCTTCACTTCGTGTCCACTACTTTGTAGCAGGAGCAGGCGTCGTGCTGCCGAGCAGTATCGTAACATCGGGTGTGGAGTCGTACTTGATTGTCAGCGGGAGGCAGTTTTTTCTGATCCAGTTCGTCGGTGCCTCGTTCCATGTAATGGCTTAGGACGTAGGAGAGTTCATTTTGTTGTTTGCCATCGTATTTATTGAGGATTTGGTTTTTTTTGAATATTGTAGTAAACGCAATGGAGTACGCTGGATTGTATTTACTATGTCTTGTATCGTGATTTCTGATGTATTTGTCATGTATTTATCAGGTTTTTATGTATCTAGATGATGATGTTTCGTTTCGTGTAAGACGAACTGTTATAAAGGTGTTTTTATCATGTTGATATGAAGCTTATGTTTGTGCGCTTGATTTCTTTTGATAAAAAAATAATTCTTTACTTTGATTTTTTATGATTGACTATTACACATCGTTTTTTTGTGATGTTATTCATAAAAGTAGCTTATTGTAGTTGACATATCTGTCTTTTGTGTACATATAAATTGTAGTTGGCGTTGTCATTGTGATGTGAAGCGGAGAATATGGAGGCAAGAGAACCATGTCTAATAATATTCACTCCCTCATCAGCCGGGAAGAAATGGATTTCCTTCTTTCGGGAGAGTTCAAGCCAAAGGGTAAAAAAGTCGTTGCAACCTCTCTCCTCACGAAAAGTACGAGTCGCACTCGTCCCTCTCGTTCCTCTCGTTCCTCTCGTCCCTCTCCAAACGTGCTCAGTTCTCTTGAAGTGCAATTCCTTCTGAGCGATTTCGATGTATTTGTAAAAAAAGCCTACAAAGACATTTCTCGACACAGCTAGAAGGTTCTGTTGGAAATAGGAAGGCACTTCCGCTCAGGAAGCATCCTCCCATTTTTGAGTCAACTTGGGCAACCAAGTCGATACGCTCTTTATGGATTTGACCTTTCTTCTGCTTCCTTCACCTACTTTTTTGTATCCAGTGCAACGCCTTTTTGTGTTGAGCTTGATTCTTTTGTTTGGTGGAAATCTCGTGCATTCGCATAAACCGGAAATGGCCCCGGCGACTGCACAGCAAACTCAATATCTGTGCCACTTTTATCCGCAGAGAGGTTGATTCAGGAAAAGTTGAGATTTCAAATCTCTCGGCTTTTCTTTGACTTGAATTGTTCAAGAAGGAGATTCCACAAGGCTGGAGCTTTCTTTGGGAAGGCACGCAGATCACCTATAATAGCCAGCCTCCTGGTGTCTTTTGGGGCCAAAGGAGCGGTCAAAAATATGGTTCCGGTTACTGGAGGGCAACGTCACGCTTGACATTAAGCCTCGGTGGATTGGTGTGGAGTTTGTGGGGAAGTTTACGAAGTCGCTTTCTTTGAGGTCGGGGGAGGCTCTTGAAGAAGGGGGCAACAATCGTCGCCCGCACAAGGCGTTTAACGGCAGAAAGCCGATGGAGATATATCAGAAAGGCCCCAAGCCAGAGAGGGAGCGCCCTCTCTGACTTGGGGCCACAAGGCGGCATAGCCTATGAAACTGTTCACCTTAATTTGTCGCTGAGTGGTCTGATAAAGTGAACCCGCCTGGATATCCTCCACCTTGCCCGGTTATGCCCTGGGTTTAATTGCCTCAATTGTCGCTGAGACAACATAATCCGCAGTTTTGCTGCCGGGCACCCATTCGCGTATAAACTCACGGCTTTCATCCTTGGGCGAAATGCGGATATCGCCGAACCCCGCCTCGGATAGATAGGATTCAATATCCGGAAGCGAACTGGCACCGGCCATGCAACCTGTGTAGAGGGACAAGTCGTTTTGAAGTTCTTCCGGCAACGCCGCCGTGAGAACAATGTCGGAAACTGCGATACGACCGCCTGGTTTCAAGACACGAAATGCCTCCGAGTAAACCTTCCACTTTTCAGGCGACAGGTTGATTACGCAATTCGAGATGATGACATCCACATTGTTATCCGCCACAGGAAGGTTCTCGATTTCACCAAGGCGGAACTCCACATTTTTTACGCCGGTTTTTTCGGCATTTAACTTGGCCTTGGCAATCATTTCGGGTGTCATGTCCACCCCGATCACCAGCCCCCTAGCGCCAGTGGTCTTTGCTGCCAGAAAACAGTCCATTCCTGCACCGCTTCCAAGATCGAGAACCGTCTCGCCCTGTTTAATTGAGGCAATGGCTTGAGGATTACCGCAACCAAGACCGAGGTTTGCGCCTTCTGGCAGGGATGCCAGCTCGTCTGACGAATAGCCAAGTGCTTTTGATGTTTTATCTGGCGATAGCGCCGGTCCGCTGCAGCACCCCCCTTGGGCGCTGCTGATGTCACTTGATGGTGTGGCCCCGCAACCACAAGCGTTTTCGTCGACCACCTCTGCCTCGGCATCTGCTACGCAACAGGCTTCGGCGTCTTTCGGGACCGGCCCCCCACAGCAGCCCTCTGCTGTCTTGCCATAGTGGTTACGTACTGCATCGCGGATTTCGTCGTTATTGAGTTGTTTCATGATTATCTCCTTTCGTGATGAGAGTTGGCGCGGAACCATTTCCGCTTCCTACTCAGGTAGACGGAGACATCACGAAAAGGACGCAAAATCAGAGAGAAATTTTAACAGAACTTGCAATCGCCGTTTTCTTTGATGTAATCAACTATTTGATTTTTTGTGTTAATTTCTACTTTACAGCAGTCGTGAAACATGTCTTTCAACAGCGCTCTTCCGCGCTGTACTCTCGACTTTGCCCCGGAAAGGGAAATGTTCTCAATTTCCGCGACCTCTTTTTGGGTTCTTCCTTCGATCTCAGAAAGCTGAACTGCGTGGCGGTATTTTTTCGGTAGCTGCTGAATCATCGGAGCAAGACACAACGATAATTCCTGCCTGTTCGTTTCCTCCTTGCCAACTTGCGGTTGTTCAAGCCACACCGGTAACTCTTCCAGCGGCTTGTGAGAGCGATAGAAATCAATAATGGCATTCCTTGTTATTTGATAAAGCCAGCTTTCAAGCCTACTCCTGTTTTCAAGGGTGCCGATCCGCGAATGAACCCGAACAAAGATATCCTGAAGAATATCTTCGGCTGCAACCTTATCGTTGACCCGCTTTCGTATAAAAGCGAGCAGGTTAGCGTGGTATTTTTTCCATACTTCTTCAGTTGTGTTCATGCTATCTCATCATACGGTATCAGTAGGTCATGAGCCTCGCAGCCCCATTCCCTTTTAAAAGTGGTACGTGCCAGTTCCCCATCAGTACCGCTCAAGCATTTCAAAGGCAAACCTTGCTGAGCGGTCCAGCTGCTTAACCTCTTATGGTGTCACACGTGCTCTAAATTCGCGAGCAGACATGGCTGACAATAATTTGCTATCCTTTCTGTTCCTGTATTTTCATAAGTACTTTGCGAATTCTGGTATATAAGGATTAGCTGCCGCAGGGACTTTTATATGTCTCCTGATTCCTATAGCGCATATTCTCACGACCTGGCAGATTTTTTCTACGTTTTTCCTGGCCTTGGCTTTAACGGCAAGAATATGTTTCTGGCATGACAGCCCACTTTCTTGTAGCAGGATCAGGTTGTTCCGAGCGGTGGGAAGTGGTGGAAATGAGAATATCGCTTTCAGCGGAAAACGAGGCGTGATTTTTGGGGGGGGGCGAAGTGTATCCCTGAGTCGCATGGCTTTCGCGAAGAGCGTGTCCAGAAGATCCTAAGGCAGCCCCGTGGGCAATTCAATGATGAACTCACTGCCTTTTCCTTCCTCGGATTTGACTTTGATGTGGCCTTGATAGTGTGTAACGATCTCCTTGCAGATGGCCAACCCTAGGCCGGTTCCTTCGGTCTTGTTGTCTTGGGTGTCCCTTTTGGATACTTGGTGGAATTTATCGAAAATTTTGCTTTGTTCTTGAAGAGGGATGCCCTCGCCGGTATCGGACACTCTGAATTGAATCATGCCATTGGGCGTGACGCTGCCAGACAGCGTCACGCTTCCTTGGTGGGTAAACTTGGCCGCGTTGCTCAGCAGATTAATAATTACCTGTTCGATACGATCCGAGTCAACGCGCATGGCGGGCAAGGTTGGTGGGAAATTCTTCACTAACGTAATTTCCGACTTATGAACGAACAGGCCTTTGGCAGAATTGACAGCCTGATGTATGATCTCAACAGGGTTTATAACTCGGTCGTGCCATTCGAGACGGCCTGATTCTATTTTGGTCAGATCCAGGAAGTCATTAATCATCCTGGTCAATCTTTTCCCTTCGTACTGGATTATCTCCAGGTTACTTTGGATGCGCTTACCTTTTTTTTCTAAATGTTTTATATCGTTGGATATGGGGAGAAAGTGCTTAGAGAATTCTTTGTGGATGAGTTTTGCAAAACCAAGGACAGAGGTCACGGGGGTACGAAGTTCATGCGAGACAGATGTAAGAAGTGCTGACTTCAACTTGTCAAGAGCCAAAAGTTCTCTATTGGCCGTTTCCAGTTCCTTGGTTTTGGTCAACAAATCTTGCGTACGGGTGTCTACTAAACCTTGCAAGTTGCGGTTCATTTCTTCCAGTTTCTTTTCGGTTTCTTTACGTTGGGTGATGTCCAGAAATGTTCCGATGATGCCTGCTGTGCGTCCAGCCTCGTCGAGAAATACATTTTTGCTGAAGATCACGTCGCGGACAACGCCGTTCTTGGTCGTGACTTTGGCTTCGTAAACTTGAGGAGTCGGGGTGCGTAGAATTTCAAGATCCTTCTCATGGTAGATTCTAGCCTGTTCGCATGGCCAAAGTTCATGAACGGTTTTTCCTCGAATGTCCTCAGCTGATACGCCCATGAAATCTGTGAAGGCTTGATTGCAATCCAGGTATCGTCCTTTGGTGTCTTTGGAAAAAACTGAGATAGGAATGGCTTTGAGCAATGCCTCCGTGTAAGCCAACTGTCGTTGCAACTGACGATTTGTTTTGGCCTGTTCTTGCTCGGCTTGTTTGAGCTGCGTAATGTCCTGATGAGTTCCGGCCATACGAATGGGCTTCCTGTTATTGTCCCATTCGAAGACTTTCCCTTGATCCAACACCCATACCCAGTGGCCTTCCTTATGCCGCATCCTCATCTCGCAGCGATAGAATTTCGTTTCACCCTGAAAGTGTTTTTGGAGCAATGCCTCTGCGTCCTTCAAGTCCTCAGGGTGACAAAGCGATGTCCACGTTTGGATTGAAAGAGGCTGAAGATCCTTTAAGGTATATCCCACCATGCTGGCCCATTCTTCATTGAGAAATACTTTGCCGGTCTGCACCCGCCAATCCCATAGTCCGACCCGTGTGCCCTTTACAGCGAGCGAGAGGCGTTCCTGGCTTTGGCGCAACTGCTCAAAAAGAGCGTCTTTTTCGTTCATAGAGCAGGTGAGCTTTATATTGCCATAGCTTAAAGATGCTATCATCTCAGCCAATTGAGAGTAGAAGCGCATCATGGTGTTTATGGTGTCGCGACGCCATCGAGGTAAACGATCTAAAGCAGCCAGGTATTCATACTCATCGAATCCATATTTTTGAGCTTGTTGGCGAAAAAATTCTCTGTCAATTTCTTCATCATCAAATAAAAATTGGCCCATGAAAAGGTTGCCGACATGCTTTCCGCCAACAATAAGAGGAGTTGCAATGTCCCACATATTGTTTTTGCATCGATAAAGTTTGTAGTCTCCTGGGAGGATACCTTTGGAAAGTTCAACATCACTTTCACGACAGTATTTTGCTGTTTCTGGATGGACTCTGTGGAAGCGTGTGCATATGTCTTGCCATCCTGAGGCAATAAGAACTGTGCCTTTTAGATCAAGCAGAGCAAAGACCATACCTGTTATTTTGTGAAAATTATCCATCATGGCTTGCAATGCATCAATATCTATGAAGTCGGAAATTTCTAAATTGGCATGACCACCTTCTCGTTCAAGAACAGTTTTAGGGTCGCCATGAAGACGAGCTTCGTTCTCAAGCAAGGTTGTTTCTACGCGTTTGCGTGTGGTAATGTCGGTGATCGCCATCAGGACCTGATGTATCTCCCCAGTTTTTTCCTGCACAGGCTGCGCACTGATAGTAAACCATCTCCGATTTGCCGGATTATAGTAGTCAGTGTGTCCAATTTTTCCTGCGTTGAAGCTCTCTATGGCTGGACATTGAGGGCATGTGGTATCTCTATTACGATATACCTTATGGCATAGTTCCCCTATTTGGTCTTGATATGGAAAGAGTTGTGACATCTTGTCGTTGGTCCAGATCACTACCATGTCACGGTTGATGAGATATAAACCAATGCCGAGCGGAGATAGAAATTTGTTCAATTTGTTTTGTGCATAAAAATTTGTACAGCTCACTTCATTTACAAGTTCATTAGTTAACTTATTTGACGGGTTTATCTCTTCATTGAGTTTTGCAATTTCTTCCCGAGCTGCACATAACTCCGTGATGAGTTCTTGCTTGCTTTTGTCTTTGTCTCGCATGCTATTGCTCCATGGCGTGGTGCTGGAATTGAATATAAGAGGCAAGTTTTTGGGAGATCACTATGGATGGCCCCGTTGCATAGAAAGAAGCACCTCGCAAGACCTTTTCTCTACGAGAATCGACTGTATCCAAAACACTTCTGAAATCCAATTCTTAAATTTGAGAGTAATGCGAGAGTTAAGTCTTAGTGATATAGAATGCCGAAAAGCGGCGGAAAGGAGACTTAGCAATCAACAATGTATTTTGACAAGGATCTGTCCCCTATTTGTGTTGAATTTACCCCAGAGCCATTGTGAAGATCCGGATTGGAGACAACTGGTCTCCAATTCGCTCAAGCATTCGTCTCCAAGCCAAGGTAGTTGGGTAAGTTTGGTTGCAACGCCCTTAAATCGTGTCATCCAGGTCTTGAGTCGGCTGTCGTAGGTGTTGACATGCTGGACATGAAAAACCCGCTCTTTGACATAGCCGTGCTTGGCGAAACGCACTGACTCATGCGGAATTTTGTAATCTTTCGCGACCGAACTGTAGACATGAGCACCATCTGTGCATAGCAGGCTTTCATCGGAAAGCAGCTGCGGCAAAATGACGCCAATGGTAGATTGGTCTACGCTTTCAAGCACTTGATCAAAGTGGTTTCCGCGTCCGTCCTCGACGACCAGGACAGGAATTTGCTCTTTGGAGAGTCCACGTTTTTTGGCTTTGCTGCCTTGAACCCCTAGCGCCAAATATCCGTGGATTGACAATAAGGGCAGACGGTAAAGCGTCTGCCATGATCGTTAGCCACATCAAGAACGCCATCAGAAGCACTTGCATCTTGCAGAGTCTGAATTGCAAACCGGCGCTGACTTAGGCAGTGTCGTCACGAGATTGTTAGCCACCAAAAGAGACAGCGAATCTGAACAGCCGCGAGAAATGAAGTTGTCATTTTTGCGTAACGTGTAGCTATCCCTCTCCATTGCTTGATGTATAAAAATGCGTTTTCAACAAGATGACGTAACTTATAAATATACTTATCATACTTTCGCTGTTCTTTACGGTTTCTCCTCGGAGGAATAACAGGTGTCATATTTCTTCTTAATGCTTCATCAACAATTTTTTGCGTGTCGTATCCCTTGTCCGCAATAAGAAATAAAGCGTTTATTCCTTGAATGAGCGAGAGAGCTTTTGAGCAATCAGCTT
>NZ_AUBP01000028.1 GCF_000429305.1 Desulfovibrio inopinatus DSM 10711 | reverse complement strand
ATACGCAGCGTTTTCCGCAGAAGAAGCCAGACGCCTTGCGCAACGCCTTGAAATACACCATACCCCCAAGCATGGGAGTTGGTTGAACATTGCTGAAACAGAATTGAGCGCCTTGAAACGTCAGTGCCTTGCCGGCCGGATTGATTGTATTGAGAGAATGCGTACCCAAGTCCAGGCATGGAACGAAGATAGAAACAACCGCCAGTCACAGGTCGACTGGAGATTTACGACCAAGGATGCGCGCATCAAGTTAAAGCGCCTGTATCCGAAATTTTAAATTATACTATGTACTAGTTCGAGACTGTTATTCTTTGCCATACATTTTGGCTAAATCTATGGTGTCCCTATCTGTAAAACGACGGTAAACCCGAGCGTGTACGATTTTGTTGTTTTCGATATTGTAGAATCCTGTATCGTAGAAAATTTCTTTCTCACCTTTTTTTCGGTCTTTGATGTAAAATCCATCTTTGATGGCAATAAGTTCTATTTGCAGCTCAACGGCGACGAGATTATCTTTTTTGATGTAGTGTATGAGGGTAATTTCTTCTTTAACGACAGCACTTAAAACTTGAGAAAAATGGTCTGCAAGATTTTGCGCGCCATGTATTGTATAGCCTGTCTTTTCAAAGATGGCGTCTTCGGCATAATACTTCGGAACGAAGTCGTAAAAATTTCCAGAATTGAAATCATGAAGGTATTTGTGAAATCCTTCTTGTGTATCAATCATTTTTTCTCCACGGTATTGAGGTTATTTTTGACAATAAATCAACCTCGACGAACAAACATTTAGTTGAATTTTGTGTATACACGACATGATGAAATCGTGCCATCATTATCAAATGTATATACATCAGCACACCAAAATTCGACGATACTTCCCTCTGGATATGATTTACCCCAAAATTCACCATCTTCCAAGAACTCCATGGTAATGGGAACCTCCAGATAGGCTGTGTTTTCTCCGAATACGACATTGTGTGGTTTACCAAGAGTTTCCTTAATGGCAGCATGATACGTACACCAGTACGCTTCCATGGCCTGGCGTCCTTGTACGGTCTGTTCCGAGGCGTTCCAGATACAGTCATCGTGAATATACTGAAAGAGAGTATCCCAGTCGCGGGTATTGTATGCCTGAAAAAAAGCTTCGAAATCTTCAGCTGTCCGAATGGGCTTCTTCGCCATGTGATATCTCCTGTTGTAAAGGAGCGAGGAACCAACGGAGTTCCTGTTCTGATTCCAATGACCAGATTCGACGAATAATATCTCGGGCGGTCTGCTTGTCAGTCAAATACGCAAGATAGCTTTCTGCCTTGGCCGTGATGTCTTCATCGCTCAACGGTGTATGCGGGTCTCCTTTCGGATACTCCAAAGAAGCTTCAAGTGGAGGACCTTCTTCACTATGCACCACAATGCGACATGGGGATTTCAGCGGATACGATGTCGTCATATCCGGGTCTTCATGTAAAATAATCTTGGACATGATGTTTTTGAGCGTGGAAGTCTGAGCTGCCTCATCGCTGAACGTATTGTAGTCGATGGTCCCCCACAACAATGCAGCAGCTACACAATAGGGGAGTGAATGGGTTCTTCCCGCACGACTCATCGGGTTTGCGGAATCGGGTGTTCCAGCTTGAATCATGGCCATATGGTAATTCCATACCTCCACATGGCGCACACGGGTAATATCAAGCTGCACAAAGCGCGAATGGAGCTCCAGAGCCGTGTCAATGGCTGTTTGGCAGAAGACGAGCGCTTGCCACCGTTTGAATACGATCCGGTTAAGATCGGGCAATGTTTCCATGAATGAAGAGACATGCGGCAGAAAGCGATCTATCCCGGCTTCCCCGCGATAGATATCCACGGGACCTTGCAATCCTGCACGTGCCATAATTGCTGCGCTGACTCCGCGCATGGCGCACGATGCATATGTACAGTGTTTCCAGTCCGTAATAACGCCAACTCCCGCTTGATTTGGATTCAACCCCATGGCGCCAGCCATGCGTTGCACCTCTATGAGTTCTTTGGGTGTCAATTCCAAGATATGTCCTGTGATCAGAGCCGTGTAAACACCCGAAGCCGCATCATGATCAAAGCCGCCGCCTTCCGGATTGTAGTAATCAGAGAATGCACAGGATAATATATAGGCTATCGCGGTTCCACGCAGAAATTGTTCTCCGTTGAGGTCTCGCCAGTCCGCAAGGGTGAGCATTAAAGAAAGATTGTCCGAGGGGTGGTTCCCCCCCATGTGATCAGGAGACAGATAAGTATTAACCAAGTCGCTTCTCCGACCCAAGATACCATTCATAAAAACGGCATGAATTAACTGCGTCTTGCGGCCGGTGCCCCAAGCAACGACACCATGATCATCCGGAAAAAAGGCCGTATAGTGTTTAAACTTCTCGATCAGCGAAGTGTCCAATAACGAAGCGCAAATCCCTGCGAAGGAGTCCAAAATATTGCGTTTGAGGATGGTTCGTATTTCATCTGACAATTCTTGTTTCTGTAATTCAAGAATTTTTTCAGCAATTAATTTTTCTAGCACCGAAACAACCTCCATATAAAGTTATGCTCGGGTACTATTACATGATTTATTGCATTGTATCACGCATAATTAAATCAATGCATACTTTTGTTGCGATTCCAGTCATAATGATTGGTTAAATATCTGTCGGATATAATGCTTCATGTGTTTTTGATTTCTCACTTATGAAAACAACATGTCGATTTTCATTGATAATACGATCATAATCTGTATCGTAGCGCATTAAACAAGGTTTGTACTATTTTAGGGGGAAACGCCTATGCCGCAAAACTTGATGGGGTACAGAATTTTTATAATCACACTGTGTAGAAGTGATCGGTGTCCAAAAAGTAAATGACAATGTGTTCATGGGCATGTATTTCATACTGAACTGGTTTGTTTATGGACTATACGAAATATAATAATAAGGGCAATTAAAAATTCGTTGAGAAATTTCAATATATGCAAATACATGGTTAAGAAAATTTGATAATGTATGGTTGAGTCATACCATATTGTGTCTGTACTTTTTTTTCATAATGTCACGATTTGAATCGTTTGAGTATTATTATTTTTACAATAACAGAGATCGGTGTAGAATTTCTTTCTATACCCATATTTCTATCTTGACTTTGACTTGCCTAGACATATGGTTCATTTTACTCGCTAATGGTACACCTTTTATTGCTTGGAGTCCGAAGGGCAATGAATTCATTAAAGGAGGACTACGGTATGAATACAGCTGAAGCCCTGCGTCTCGCAAAAGAATCACAAGAGGCTTTTGAGAAATTGCGTGTTTTAAAAAAAGAGCAGGATGAAAAGATAGAGGCGTTGTGCGCCGAAGCGGAAAAGTTAGTCCCTTTGGTTGATATTCATCTCCCCTGGGACTCGTTGAACGATGATCAAAAAAAACAAGCGAATAAGCTCGTTAAAGATCTGGGTCTCGAAGACACACATTCTGCCGACGTGGTTCGAATTCAAGCATAATGTCGGCGGGTTCGGATTAAAATTTTTTTCAGAAGCGAGGGGATATATGGTTGAACAGCAAACCGCTCAAAAAGGATACGCTCCTGAACAAGTGCAGAAGGTTCTCGACGGCGAGATAACAATTAAGGAAGCGTTAAAGCTCGACGACTCAATTGAAGAGGCGATGTATTTACTTGCTTACACCAAAATGCAGTCTGGTCATTGGGGGGAGGCATTTCAGGCGCTCGGTGTCCTCTCTGCGCTTAACCCCGCGGACCCACGGTATCCCAAAGGCATGGGAGTATGCCTTCAGCAGATTGGTCAATATGGACCGGCGGCATTCTATTTTTTATGGTCCAATGCCATTGATGAGTCAGATCCGTCACCTCTTCTGGATGTGGCGCAGTGCTACACTGCAGACGGCGACAACGATCATGCTCGGATGGCGTTGGAGCTTTTTTTGAAGAAAGCGAATGAACTTGGCGGCTACGAGGACAAAGTGAGCCAGGCCGAAGTCATGATGGCGAATATTTTCTAAGATCAATCCTCGCGCTCAAACTGAATTGAGGCATTCGTTTCACAACCATAAGGAGTGAACAAATGGTTGATGGTATATCGACACAAAATTTGAGCAGCTCGTCACAAATGATCATGCAAGATGGTCAACTGGACAAGCAAGTAACGACGGAAGAAAAGGTAATGCAGCAGTTGTCGCCGGATAAGATGAAGATATCATATGAAACGGTGACAAAGCTGTTCAACCCATCGGCTCAGGGGTCGGGGGCTATGGCGGAAATCGGCCAGCCCAAGATGGATGTCATTAAGTCCTGCAACGAATACAAGGCCGGCACCTTTGACGCCAAGTTTCACCATGCGATGGACGATGTCGGGCATTTCTTCGGTGATATGTGGGGAGATATCTGCAAAGGCGCGAGCTTTCTATTGTTGAAGTTACCCAATGAAATCGTGCACGGTGCCTCGGAAGTCATAGGCGACATCACGCCCTTTTTGCAGGCCGCTGCTCCGATGCTGGCTATGATTCCAGGTTGGGGAACTGTGGCGGCAGGCATCGCTGAAGGCGTCGTAAAGCTTAACCCCGAGGTTGAAAAGTTATCTGGTATGGGAGAGAAGCTTGGCACGGATTTGACCAACTACGGCAATAAGGTGCTCGAAGACTCTTCAAAGCTTGGTTCCACCGCCAGTCCTTTCGCCACGCAGGCGGCAAAGTTAGCGAAGAAGTTGACCAGCGAAACAGGCCCCGGTCCCGCCATACCGTCCAATACGGTTTCTTCCAAAATGCCTCAAGGTACTGTGGGAATAACTACCCCGGACTCGACTACGCTTTCTTCCAAAGTGCCTCAAGGTACTGTGGGAATAACAACCTCGGACTCGACTAACCCGTATGCCAATATGTTCAGCGCCATGTCCCGCGTCTTCACCCATGATCTGACCGAGGCAGGGAAGGCCGCAGGAAAGAAGACGGGCAAAAAGGATGTGAAAGTGTTGCCTAACGGGCAGTTCGAAGTTGGTGGTAAAGCTGTGGACTTTTCTGGCCTAATGCTGATGCTGGGCGTTGCCAACTTGAAGAACGAGGATAGCCAGCTCGCAAACATGTATAATGAGACCGAGGCCAAAAATCAGAAGATGCAGACGCTTAACTCGGCGCTGGCTACAGTCAATTCGGTCGCCTCTGAGAAGAGCCCAAGCTTAAGCACCTCGCAGCAGGCGGCTCTGGAGAAGCTGGCCAAAGACGGCGGCGTCACCTTCCCCAATGGTTTTTCGTTCACGAAGCCGACTCAGTCTGACTTAAAAACGTTGGAACAGAACATCAGCTCGGCCATCAGCAGTCAGTCTGGTGAAAATCAGATTCAGATGATGAAGCTAAACCAAGCTGCGTCCGCGCGTAGCACCATCGTGCAGCAGGTCTCCTCGCTTATGCAGACCGCGCAACAAGCAGCCCAGGCAGCTGCAAGGGGATAGTTGTTTTTTGCTCTATCAAAAACAATGCAACCTTGTATATTGCGCTGCATTATATAGCCTATGCATAAGATTTTGACTTTGAGGGCTAATCCTCAGCATTCATGCTGAGGACAAAATAACAGTAATCTCACACACGCGCCGAAGACGAGAAGAATGTTTTCGGCGCGTGGAATTTCAGTACATGGGGAGTAAAACCTTGTAAGAAGGGTGGAATGGTGGTATTTGGCTCGCAATTACGTCGTATCTGTCCAAAATAGTTACACTTGCGTTGTTTAATTTGTTATCGTCCTGGTTATAAAATAATATGCGAGCCCTTTGCCTCCGTGTGGTGTTTATCGCCCTTGTCCTAGCCCCTCTCATCGTCTATTCCAGCGCGCAAAGTCGACCATGGGTAAAGGGATCTTTTACCTATGTTGCGGACAATGTTTCTCTTCGCGATCTGTTGCAAGATTTCTGTAAAGCGCAAGGGGTCACGGGAGTCATCAGTTCCTCCATTACAGGACATGTATCGGGGAATTTCGACACTATTCCTTCCAGTGATTTTCTGTCAATAGTCACTAAAAATTATGGGCTTTCGTATTATTATGACGGAAGCAATGTGTTCTTTTATAAGAACACAGAGAATAAAAGCGAACTCATTAACCTAGGAATTCTTTCCCCTGGTCGACTTATGAGTATGCTTCAATCTCTTGGAGTATATGACCCGCGTTATCCATGGCGTGAATGGCCGGAGGGAAAAGTTATCTTTCTCTCTGGGCCGCCTCGATATGTTGAGCTGGTGGCTACACTCGCCAAGCAATATGGTGAGGCTGCCTTAGAAGAGAAGGTTATGCGAGCCTTCCGCTTGAAGCATGCCTGGGCGGGAGATCATGAAGTGCAGCTTATGGACAAGCAAGTTACCGTTCCGGGTATGGCGACACTGCTACGAGAGATGGTTACTGGACAGAACGCCCTTGATGCCGACGATGACGCTTCTCAGTCTACAGAAACGTCTTTAAAGCTTAAAGATCTTACTGGCGCTAACGATGCGACGGACCCAGCCCAGGCGATTAGCAAGATTCAGACAGGCGGGGTTGTCGACACCGGTCCAGGCTCTAGTTCCGTGAACCAGGGACCGCGCATTCTTGCCGACCAGCGACTGAATGCTGTCATTGTGTGGGATGTGCGCGAGAAAATGCCGTACTATGCAGCGATGATCCGCGAACTGGATGTGCCGGTGAATTTGGTAGAAATCAAGGCCGTGATCATGGATGTTGCCGTAGACAAACTTCGAGAATTGGGTGTGAGCTGGGTGGTGAAAACACCTCCCGAAGGAGGTTCCACTGTCGGTGTTGTCGGCGGTGCGAATGTCGGTACAGACGGTTCAGCGGATGATTTACTGGATGTTGCGGGAGAAGGCCTCAATTTATCCACCATCTATTCTAAAAGTCTCACGCAGATCATGGCACAGGTACATGCTCTGGAAAGCGACGGACAAGCGAAAGTCTTGTCACGTCCTTCTGTGCTTACGATGGACAACATTCAGGCGCAGATGGAGTCCTCACAGACTTTTTATGTGCGTGTACCAGGAACGTATGATACTGATTTATATAAAGTCACAGCCGGTACTGTTCTTAGAGTGACACCTCATCTTGTAGAAGAACACGGTGAACGCAAAATCAAGCTACTGCTGAACATTGAGGATGGAACCCCGGACTCCGGAGAAACCGTAGACGAAATTCCTACGGTTAAAAAAAGCATGATCAATACGGAAGCAATCGTTCCTCCCGGCCAGAGCCTGATTATCGGTGGTCAATACTATGAAGAGATGGAAGTAAAAGACGAAGGCATTCCGTTTCTCAAAGATATTCCTTATCTCGGTACGCTTTTTGGTAAAGAGACCAAAACCGTCAATCGTCGGGAACGTATTTTTATCATTACCCCAAAGTTTGTCGATTACCGACAACATCAGGTTGATGACTTCAAAGAGGAGTTCGTTGTCTCTATGGTGGATAAGAAGAATCCTACGGAGACGGACGCATCCAAGACCGAGGCTACGCAAGGTGTCTTTAAAGACGACTGGGAGCAGTCGGGGTGGGGTGGCTGTTCGCGACGTCCCAGACCTTCTCAAACGACGCCGTAACCCTTGTGCCCATGATGGGTGCCAGGAAAACGCAGAGTGAGACATGCCTGGCGAAGAACTGGTTCTAAAAATTCTCACCGGGCCCCATGCAGGCGCTGAGATCTCCCTTAAAGACGGCGACTACGTCCTTGGGGCGAGTGATGATTGCGACTTTGCTCTGGCAGATTCGGCGCTGGCCGAACACCACATGAGCATTTCCATTTGTGATGGCGTTTGTAGCGTCTCCCCGATGGATGGCGTCGTTATGCTGAATGGCGAGCAAATTTCTCAAGAGACGACGATCCCCCCATTTATACCGCTCGTCGTAGGCGGAACAACGCTTTGTCTCGGGCCGGAGGATGAGCCTTGGCCGCAGATTCCTCTCGGTGAGCTGATATCGCCACCTACAAAGCAGGACGAACCTCAACCTGTCGATACCTCTGACGAAACGGCTTCACAAGATGTAGCCTCTTCAATTCCTGCTACTTCCGTCGACCTCAGTCCATCTGAAGATTCGACTTCTATCGACGATAACGATGCGTCTCCTTTTGACCAATCTTTTGGGATTGATCGTTTTCGACGGTTTGTGAGCAAGCCGACGGGTGCCATCGTGTTAGGTATTGCTACGGTACTGTTTGTCTTCATTATATTGTTCAGCTTGCGACTTCTCTCCACATCTACAGAGATGGAGCATGTTCGAGAGACGTCCCGCTTGTTGCATAACGCGGGCTTTACGGGGCTGCGCGTGACGGAGGGGGGGGACGGCGAAATATTGGTTAAAGGCCGTGTCGCCGACGATAAAAGCTTAGTATTATTGCGTAAAATTGTAGACTCAAGTCGCTATCCACTTCACTTGGATGTCGATACCGCCAAAGAGAGTGCAGAGAAGTTGGAGCATTGGCTCAATGCCAAAAGTACCCCTCTGCACGTTGAAGCAGCGCGCTCCGGCACCGTTAAGGTGCTTGGCTTCGCAGCAACAATGGATGTTTTAGAAAAGCTGCTCAATGAAGCGCAACGCGAACTCGACGATTTGGGAAGTATAGAAACCAATATTGCCACTTATGAACAGGTGGGACCGGAATTGGATTCGCTGCTTGCTTCTGAGGGGCTGGAAGGGATGGTTAAAGTTGAGGTTGAAGATTTCTTCATCAATGTAGAGACGGCTTTCGGCAGAGAACTCGAACCTGCATGGATGCGAGTACGGCAAGCTCTTGATGAAATGTATCCTTTTCAAGTGCCTTTACGAGTCAAACATGTAAAGGTGGAACGAGCAAGGGATGAGACACAGGAGGCGCTTGAAGCAGCCGAAAACGCTGAGGGCACTAAGGATGAGGGAAAAGGATTTTTTTCGGTCGAAAGCTGGAAAACAGTTCGTTCTGTGTCCCTTACCACGATACCCATGGCGTATATTGACGGCGCTGGCCAGTTTCACGAGCTTGGCTCGCTTTTGCCGAACGGTTTTCGTGTGAGTGAAGTGACACCAAATGGTGTGGTGTTGATCAAGCAAGATAACATGATCTTTTTACCCGTAGGGAGGGGGCAAACATGGTGAATATCTATGACGGCGATATCAGCGTCATCATCGAACAGGATGCCAGTGGTTCAACATTACGGGCGATCAAAGATGAAATCGCACAGGCCAAGGCTGTATTACAACGTAAAATCGACGCCGGACTATCTGTTAAAGATTTCCAGGCTGCGGATGGCCTCAAAAAATGTTTTGATGCTGCTGAGACAGGGGTACAGTCCATGTGGGACGCGAAACACGAGTAAATGAATTTTACTTCATTCATTGGACGCGTGGTGATAAGATTATTTTCCATTTGTGGAATTCGGTATTAATATACTTGAGAACACGTCATATGGGAAAACATCACTTTCGCAGTGCTTGAAGGTGGCTGAGGAGCTATTCTTCAATATCTGAGAGCAACTTAAGGGGGAGCATTATGTCATTGCTGGATCAGGTACAACAGTCTATGAGCAGTTCCGTGCAATCGCAGCAGGATCAGCTTGCCAGCGCGGCAAGCGAAAGCAGCTCAAACAACAGCCCGCAAGAGATGATGAAGCTACAGGAATCCGCTGATAACTATTCCATTTCAATGGAAATGGAGAGTGACTTGATGAAAACGATCACCTCTACGGAAAAGGCCATCGCCCAGAATATCCGATAAAAGTTGGCGACTTGCTTGGCGCATAGTTTGGGATAACTACCGGCTTCGTTAAAAGCCGCAGAGGAGGGGTTTCGATGGATTTTGACGCGAAATATTTGCAGCTCGCCGCTCACATAGGCTTTGCGGCCTCCCACGCTCGGCGTTACGATGAGGCGAAAACTATCTTCGAAGGGTTGCACGCCTTTCGACCGGAACAAGAAGGGCCAATTATTGGTCTTGCGTCCGTCTCCATGGCAAGGGGACATCATAAAGAGGCTGAACAAATGCTGGACAAAGAGATTTTGTCCAAAACACCGGACAGCCTTGGTGGCCGTACGTACAAAGGGATGTCTTTGGCCTTGCAGCGTCGTCCTGATGAAGCAAAAGTCATACTGGATTCCGTCATCAAGGACGATAGCAACGCTCCAGAGGCAAAGCTCGCAAAAGGGCTACTTGAATTCATCAATACGATGTAACTCTCATTTTTTTAAGCAAGCGAGGTCGTTATGGTTGGACCCGTTGCAAGTCAGATAAGCAAGGTTGCCCTGGAGCAAGCGAAAGATCACCTTGGCGACAAAACGCAAGATGCCGCAGAGAAGAGTGATGTATCACGCTTTGACCAGGCCATGAAGAAAGGGGATACCCACGGTATCCAACAAGGACAGCCACAGCCGTATCTGGAGACTCCTCATGATACGCCTCCCGGTGGGGTCAAAGGAACCACCGGCGATTCTATCCTGAATAAGCTCTCCCAGATGTCGGGAGAGTTCAGAAAGGAGGGACGACAGATCGTTCAGGATGTGGACAAGCCTGAACTTTCGGAGTCGGACCTGATCAAAGCACAGCTGGCGACTGCCAAGCTTACTACAGACGAAACCGTTACTTCCGAGACGGCCGGCAAAGTCGATAAGGGCGTGGAATCGTTACTCCGCGGCGATTAACGAAGACGTTGGGAACACAAAACGCAGGAGGTCGTGTGTCGCTGTCACAAAAGGGAAGGATGTGATGTCCCGGACCACTGGAAGGAAACATGTCTGCCTTGCGCTTATTGTTTTGGTCTGCCTGCTGCTGGCAGGCTGCAAGGTGGAGTTGTATTCCGACGTAGAAGAGCGCGAAGCCAACGAAATGCTCACCGCTCTGATGAGTTCTGGTGTGGATGCTACGAAAACAGCGACGAAAAAGGGCAAGTGGACGGTTATGGTTGAAGAGGCCGAGTTGCCTCGCGCGATGATGCTTTTAGAACAGAAAGGCTTGCCCAGACCCACGTACGAGAATGTAATCGAGGTGTTTAAACAACAGGGCATGATCTCTTCGCCTATGGTGGAGCAAGCCAAGTATATCTACGCTCTGTCCCAAGAGGTCGCTGCAACTATTGCAGACCTGGATGGTGTGCTTGTAGCCCGAGTGCATCTTGTATTGCCAAAAGTGGATGAAATAACTGAGAAACTCATCCCGGCATCTGCGTCGGTGTTCGTAAAATACGCGTATAGCGCGGATATTCCGGCGCGGGTGCATGATATTAAGAAGTTGGTCCAATTCTCCATCCCCGAGCTTTCGTTCGATAAAGTGTCTGTGTTCTTGTTTCCCAGCGATCAAGGACAATTGTTCCACCTCCCGCCGCCGATGGAGTACGTCAGTGTGCTGGGACTGCGTGTGCGACCGGGGGATGCTCCCATGGCCTGGGGGGTCTTCGGCACAGCGGCTTTATTTTTGGTTCTGACTGGGGTTCTCGCCGTTATCTTGCTGAAGATGCGGAGGAAAAGTGGTGCCTAACCATGTATGGAGTGCCATTCCTCCGCCGTGGGATACGTTGGGGCCTTTGGTTGTTGCGTTCAATATAGGTCTGACACCCCACATCAGCCAATACAGCAAACTTGCCAAAACGCTGTCGCGTGCAAACCTGCTTACAGTAATGAAGGCCTCGCCCAGAGGCGCGGCGCGGCTCAACAGACATCTTGATCTTCTCGTGGAAAGGGGAAGCGATGAAGAATCGCTGAGACCGTATTATGATTTTGAGGAGCATTGGACTCGTCTGGCGCTGCTTGATGTAGAGGAGATACTGCGCTTGGCATGCTTGTTTGGACTGGCCATCGACGCAAAAACAGTGGCCCGACGAGTGGATAAAGAAACCGTCATGGCGCTGAAACAGCGTTTCGGGAAGGACGCTTACATATTTGCGGTAAAACGGGCGGCGTTTCTTCCCTCTGGAGAGTTGGAGGAGGCGCGTGCTGTTCTTGGTGCTGCTGCTCCGACAAAAATCGGAGGAGAAGCTCTCTGTAATGCAATCGAGGAGCACGGCATGGCGGGGCTAAGGCTGTGCTTTCATGGTGCTCCGGCTCCATTGCTCTGGCGGCTCTCGCTGAAGCTGCCTCTCGACATTTTTCCCGTATCGGTGACGAGTACTTCCATAGAAGACTCAAACGCTGTTGCACGAATTCGTTCGTTATTTCTGAAAATTTGCTCCAAGGAGGTCGACCCGCGATGGGTGAGCTGTTTTTGTTAAAAGACATGCCGATCTTCACTGCCGGTCAAAAAGTGATCAAGGCCAAGGAGTTTGCCGAGGTCACGAATTCGAGCAAAATGCTTCGTCAGGCGCATGAGGAAGCCCAACGACTGCGGGATTCGGTTCAGGCTGAATTCGACAGGCAGAAGGCCGAAGGATTTAAGCAGGGCCAGGAAGAAGCCAAGGCGCAGGCAGCTGAGTTGATGATACAGTATACGGCCGACGCCATTAAGTATCTGCACTCGCTGGAGGATATTACTGTTGATTTGGTCATGGCCGCGCTAAACAAAATTTTAGGCCAAATGGACGACCGGGGTGTGGTACTCAAAATTGTGAAGCAGTCGTTGTATTACATCCAGGGACAGAAAAAAGCACGGTTGCACGTGCGACCTGAGGTGGCTCAAACCATTCGGGAAACGATCACCTCGTCAGAGTATCCTGGATTCGAAGTGATTGAGGTGATACCCGATGAACGGTTGAAGAAGGGAGATTGCCTGTTGGCTACTGAAGTTGGCCACGTTGATTGCAGCGTGGATACACAGCTTAAAGCTATACGCAAAGCTTTCGCCAACAGGTTACAAGAGGAGAAAAAGTCAGCATGAGCCTGGATACGTCCATATCTAGGACCCTAGAAGAAGCTCTCCAGGATGTCGATAGCGTGGAGGTGCGCGGCAAGGTCATCGAGGTGACGGGTACGATGATTAAGGCCATGGCGCCGAGAGTGAAAGTCGGTGAGCTTGTTTCGCTACGCAACCATTGGGAACCCGATTCAGAACTTAAGGCCGTCGTGGTGGGCTTTGCCCGTGACGCGGCGTTGCTCACCCCACTCGGCGATATTCACAAAGGTATCTCTTCATCCACCGAAGTTATCCCCTCCAACGATGTGCATAAAATTCCTGTGGGGCCGGGCGTCCTTGGGCGCGTACTCAACGGCCTCGGAGATCCCATAGACGGCGGAGAGCCTATTGAAGCGCTTGACCATTATCCTGTGTATGCCGATCCGCCGAACCCTATGATTCGTCGACGCATTGAACAACCAATGTCTATGGGAATCCGAGCGATCGATGGATTGTTAACCGTAGGCGAGGGCCAACGCATGGGAATTTTTGCCGCGGCTGGAGTTGGAAAGTCAACTCTGCTCGCCTGCCTGATCAAAGGGGCTCAGGCTGACGTAAACGTGTTGGCGCTCATTGGTGAACGCGGCCGTGAGGTTCGGGATTTCGTGGAGCGAGACTTAGGGCCAGAGGGCATGAAACGCACAGTGCTCGTGGTATCGACCTCGGACCGGGCATCTATGGAACGGCTGACCGCAGCATATACTGCAACAGCCTTGGCTGAGTATTTTCGTGATCAAGGGAAGTCCGTGCTTTTGATGATGGACTCGATTACGCGTTTTGGCCGAGCTTTGAGAGAAATTGGTCTGGCCTCGGGTGAGCCGCCGACACGCCGAGGATATCCGCCATCGGTCTTCGCCAGCTTGCCAAAGTTGATGGAGCGGGCTGGAACTTCGGATAAGGGTTCTATCACTGCCTTGTACACCGTGCTTGTAGAGGGCGACGATATGAACGAGCCTATCGCTGATGAAACACGCTCTATTCTGGACGGTCATATTATCTTGTCCCGCGACCTGGCAGCAGCGAACCATTACCCGGCCATTGACATTCTGGCCAGTACCAGCCGTTGCATGGGGGATGTCGTGACCAAAGAACACAAGACCATCGCCGGCAAAGTTCGTAGTTTAATGGCCAAGTATAATGAAATCAAATTGTTGCTGGAGATGGGTGAGTACAAGAAAGGCGCTGACGCAAAAGCTGACGAGGCTATCGACAAAATCGATATCATCAATACTTTTTTGAAGCAGGGCCTGGATGAGCGTTCTTCGTTTGACGAAACACTGGCTGGACTCAAACAACTTGTGGCATGAGCAAGTATCCGCTGGCAGCTTTACTGGAGGTGCGGGAACACAGAGAACGAGCAGCGTTTTCAGAGGTTGCCACGCGGCGGGTGGATGCCCAGGAGAAGCGGGAAGCGGTAGAAGCCCGGCGTAAAGAACTGGCGGATTACATCGAGTGGCGTGAACGTAAGGCGGAGTCGATGATGTCCGAGTTGACAGGAGGGCTGCATTCGCCAGACCATATTTTACGAGTGGTGAGTTACATCCAGGATCTTAAGCACGGCGATGCAGAATATCGGGATAAGGTCGCCCAGGCTGAAGACATCTTGCGCAAAGCCGAGATCGAAGTGGAAAAGGCCAAGGCGAAACGGCAAGCCTTGACCCAGGAAAAAGAGAAGCTGGAAAAGCATAAAGAAACGTGGCTCAATGAGGAAGCCAAGCGGCAGCTCCTTGCTGAAGAGGAAGAACTGGAAGATTTTACCAGCCGCTCCAGGGCTTCATTGTTTGATGGAGAGGACGCACTATGACCGACAAATTGAACGATGTTTCCATGTCGCATGAGTCTGCTCCGACATCCGAGGCCCAGCAGGTACCACGACGTCACGCATCGCATGAGCAGACCGACGAGTTCCATCGCGCTTTGCATCATGGTGAGCATGGAGAACATGGCGAAAAGTCACAGAGTGATGTGCATGACGACGACAGAGAGCAGAGGGGAGACATTCAATCCGTCGTCCAACCCGACGAGTTCCATGACGCTTTACATCACGGTGAACGTGGAGAACGTGGCAAAAAGTCACAGAGCGATGTACATGTCGGTGACAGAGAGCAGAAGGGAGAGACTCAATCCGTCCCCCAGCCACATGCGTTCAGCGACGTCTTGCATAATCGTGAACATGGAGAACGTGGTGAAAAGGCGCACGGCGATGCGCATGTCGGTGGCAGAGAGCAAAAGAGGGACAACCAAGCCGCCGCCAGACCCGACACACTCTTCCATGACGCCTTACACCATAGTGAGCATGGCGAACGTGACGAAAAGCTACAGAGTAATGCGCATATAGGTGACAGAAAACAAAAGTCTGACATTCAACCCGTCACTCATTTTAACGGTAAACCTGCAGTCGGGCGAGATATTGCCTCTAAACGGAAATTCGACGACAAGACGAAAGTCGGACAAAAGATCGATCATAAAAATGTGAAGGATTCCGGTGTCAGTATGGCTGACGCCATACTGAGCCATTTGGGCGGTAAGCCAATAAAGAAAGGCGTCGGAGACAAAGATCATTTTTGGGAGGCGAATTACAGTAAAGCAAAAGACGACGGTAAAGAAAAGCGAGTTGGCGACAAAGGCGCACAAGACGGATTGACTCGCCTTGTAGAGGAAAAAAAAAGCCTGGATCGGCGTGGAGATACGCTGCATGACTCGGACTCCAGGCAACAGCAACGAGATGAAAATGTGGTGGCTGGCAGCGTTCAGCAGCCACAAACACTAGGAGACAGGCTGCTTGATTCTCTTGGTGGAAGCCAGGAAGCTGGTCATACGGTCCAGAATGATCACGCAGGCATGGAGGCCCAGATTCAAGAAGTCTGCGACCGAGTACTTGTTTCTCATGAAGGTACGGCCACGGGGCACGAAGTGCGCATTCAACTGAAAGAAAATGTGATCCCTGGTACGGAGGTTCGCCTGCGCATGGAAGGTGGCAAGCTCTCCGTACAATTGGTGACCAACGACGCGCATTCCTACGCTATGCTCAACGAACTGGGGACGGATCTTGCGAGCCGGCTCAATGGCAAGTTGCCGGAGGATTGTGTGGTGCATGTGGAGATGGAGGACGGCAAGCAGCAGCAATTCGGCCAAAGTAACCATCAGGATCAGGGACGTTCCAAAGAACAACGCAACCTGTATGATGAAATGAACCACGACTCTTAGTAGGTGCAACCAATATTCCTATGCGATTTCTTCCTACCGGAACATCCTACACTGCTTTTGTGCCTCTCGCTATGTTGGAAAACGTCGCGGCGTGGAGAACACAATTTTTTGCCTCAGGTGGACGATTTTTTTTCCAATTGGGCGACGCGTCGCATATGTTGGCGTTCCAACCTTGTCAAACGAAAGCATGTGACCAAGATGCCCTAGTATACGCCAAAGTACGGCTAGGAGGAGTAGAACTGGAAGTTGCTCTGGACAAGCAGGGGTGGCTTAATCTTCTCACTTCGCTCCTCCCCACGGGGATTTCGCTGGAGGACGTCGATGCCTTTCCTCCAGCTATAACCGCAGCGCTGGCCGAGACGGCGCTCGACGGCATGCTTTCCGTCATTGAGCAGGCCACTGGCTTGCAAGCCGAGATCACAACTGTGAACATGGGAAGAAGCGACGACGTAGAAGGGGCAGAACCCTTATCCGGATGCCCAGTCGAATTGTTGCCATTTGAGCTTTGTCGCCAGGATAATCCTGATGATTCAGGGGCGGTGATGCTTCGTGGCGAGCTGCAAATTCCTTGCGATGCAACACCGATTTTCGATGCGCTGGCCGGGCTGGGAGCATCAAGTCGGTTTAGCCCATTAACGCCGCTTGAAGTTTTGAATCTTGACACACTGGTGTTTCCACTTGCTGTTGTTCTAGGACGCGTGCGGCTGGGCTTAACCGAAGTTCGAGATTTGGGGCCTGGTGATCTTGTACTGCCAGATGTCTTCTACCCTTATTCGGGAGATCAGGCCCAGGTGACAGTGGCTGGACGTTTGGCCCTGCCTGTTTCATGGTGCGATACGACAATAACCATCTTGGATACGACTATGACCGACATTTCCGATGAGAATTCTGACAAGCTGAGTCAGGAAGCATATGACGCGAATGAAGACGAAAGTACGAATTCAGAGGGGCAGGACACGCAACCCGAGGCGAGCGATGACACCACTTCGGATGCTGTACCAACGTCGAACGCTGGCCAGCTGGACGATCTACCCGTGGACATCACACTGGAGTTGGACGCTCAACGTGTGACTTTAGGACAGTTGAAGTCGCTACGGCCTGGCATGATATTGCAGACGCAAAAGAGCCTGAAAAATCCCATCACCCTCAAAGCCAATGGCAAGGCCGTGGCCGTGGGCGAGCTGGTGGACATTGAGGGCCGGGCAGCCGTTCGTATCTTGCGCGTGGGGAAAACAAAGATGAAAGGCTAAAACTGTGCCTATTGTACGATTCCGATATGTCCCATACGGACAATTCTCTTGAGGACGGTTGCGCATGTCAGTATTCGATCTTGGACCGGTAACCGTTATTGTCGTGCTTTCCGTGTTGGCGTTGTTGCCGTTTATTGCGGTCATGACGACTAGTTATGTAAAGCTGACGGTGGTGCTGTCGTTGTTGCGCAACGCTTTGGGGACGCAAGGGGTACCGTCAAACTTGGTGGTCAACGCATTCGCTATTGTTCTGACTCTGTTCATCATGGCCCCTATTTTTTCAGAAACGATTGATTTGGTGGAACAGAATGCGCCTCAAGAGTTCACCGGTGTGGAGTCCGTTCGGGGATTATTCGAAAAATCAAAAGGACCGTTTCAAGAATTTTTATACAAGTTTACTTCGTTGGAGACGCGCACGTTTTTCTACCGAGCGGCACATAAATTGTGGCCAAAGAAGCATGTGGAGGGATTGGGCAAGGATGCATTTTCCATTCTTATCCCCTCGTTCCTGGTCTGTGAACTCAAACGGGCGTTTGAGATTGGGTTGTTGCTTTATCTGCCATTTGTGGTGCTGGATTTGGTCATCGCGAATATCCTGATGGCCATGGGCATGATGATGGTACAACCATCGACCATTTCTATGCCCTTTAAATTGCTTTTGTTTGTCACGCTGGATGGCTGGACGCTGGTCACGCAGGGCCTCATCCTGAGTTATCAGTAAATAATAGTCGTGGGGGAACACCAATGGAATTTTATGGAGTGCATGCAACCACGCAGGCCATGACGTTAACGTTGTGGCTATCCATGCCGCCTATTATCGTCGCTATCATTGTGGGGTTGTGCGTGAGTCTCATTTTGGCGTTGACGCAAATTCAGGAGCAGACTCTGAGTTTCGGCGTCAAACTCGTAGCGGTTACCTTGTCGCTTATCGGTACGGCTATGTACCTGGGAGACGACCTCTACCAATTCGCGCACCACATGTTCATTATTTTTCCAGAAGTTACCCGCTAAGGTTAGCGAGAGGCAGAAAGAGGCCGCGACATGGAGATATCCCAAGAACTCATTACCGTGTTGCATCGGCTGGTGTTAGTGAGTGTGTTGGGCATGGCGCGTATGGTACCCATCTTTTCGATGGTTCCATACCTGGGCGGCAAGCTGGTTAATCAAGTTGTGCGTAATGCCATGATGCTGGGATTGGTACTCTTCATATTCCCGGCCATATCCGTCTCGGTTCCGGAAAACGCGAACTTTTCCTGGCATGTGCTGGGGTTGGCTGTCAAAGAAGTATGCATTGGATTGCTGATTGGATTTGAGCTGTCACTCTTTTTCTGGGCCGTGGAAGGCGCAGGCAAGGTGTTGGACAGCCAAAGGGAGCTGATGAGCGCCGGGACGCAAGACCCCATTTCCGGTGAGCAGACCAGCCCATTAGGAAGTCTACTGTTACACGTGGCGGTTGTGTATTTTGTCATGGCCGGTGGGTTGATGTCGTTTCTTACCATGCTTTTTGATAGTTACCGCGTGTGGCCTGTCTATTCTTTTTTCCCTGCGTTTGACGGCTCGGCGTTCGGCGACTTTCTCGCCGGCCAGTTACATCTTCTCTTTGAAATTTTGATCGTCGTGGCTGCGCCATTGTCTATCATGTTTTTTCTCTCTGATTTCGGCCTGGGGCTGGTGGCGAGGGTGGCTTCGCAATTGAATGTATTTCAAGTCTCTATGGCACTGAAGTCCGGCTTAGCGTCGGCGATTCTCATTGTCTACATGTTCTCGGTCTATTTTCATATCTGTGCCAAAGTGGCGAAGGAATACAAGCTTCCAACAATTCTGACGGAGGCGCTGAAATGAGCGAGAAAACCGAGAAACCAACCCCAAAGAAACTCCAGGACGCCAGAAAGAAAGGGCAGATTGCCAAAAGCCAAGACATCCGCACGGCGGCGGTCATGGCGGCGTCTATCTGTTATGTGTGGTTGGGGTGGGACTTTATGTATAAAGAATTCTCCGAGATGTTCCATTCCGTGTTTGAAGCCATGCAGCTCCCATTCCCCGAGAATGTAGAGTTCGCCGGTCCGGTGTGTCTCCGTGCATATACGTCTATCACCTACATGCTCTGCGGTGTGGTGATTGTGGCGTCATTGGCATCCGGCCTCGGACATGTTGGTTTTTTGCTGGTTTTCTCATCTATTGCGCCGGCACTCAAGAACGTGAATCCCACTGGATGGGTGAAAAAAGTATTTTCCATCAAGGGATTATTCCAGTTCTGCATGAGCATTCTGAAAACTCTTGGTCTTGGCGTGGTGCTGGGAGCGGTTATCTACAGCTCCCAGATGGATCTTTTTGACTTGAGTCACCGCGGAGTGGAAGGAATCTGGGCTTTCTCCCAATCCGTGCTTTGGACAGTAGGGGCATGTGCTATCCTGCTTTTTGTTCTGTTTGCAGTTATTGATTTTCTGTTTCAGAAACAGCAGATGACAAAACAATTGATGATGTCCAAGGACGAGGTGAAACGCGAGTACAAAGAGCAGGAAGGCGACCCTGAGATCAAAGCTAAACGCAGACAAATGGCCCAGGAAATCGCAATGTCCGACGCCAGTGCCCAGGTGCGCAAGTCCTCGGTTCTTGTTACGAACCCAGAGCATTTGGCTATCGCTTTGCGGTATAACGAAGGGAAGGATGATCTGCCGGTCGTTATGGCCAAAGGAAAAGGACTCATCGCGCGCCGTATGCGAGAGGTTGCTGAAGAGGAGGGGATTCCTATAATGCAAAATGTACCCTTGGCGCACGATTTGTATGAGCAAGGCCGGGTTATGGACTACATCCCCTCAGATTTGATTGAGCCTGTTGCAGAGGTGCTGGTGTGGGTCCGGGAAATAGCCGCTAAACATGGTGGATAATAAGGGGAGAAGGAGTGAATCATGCCTGACTCCATACGGGGACCCGGCGGGGGAAATCTCTATGCGCCTCAACGTGCTAAAGCCGACGGAACAGCCATTTCGCGAGATGTCTCGAAACTTGAAGGTACAGAGGCAAAGACGCTTTCTGGCATTACCTCCGGCAAGCTCGCCTCTGGCGAGACATCCTTGCGAGAAATGTACGGACCTAGCTTAAGCGGTGAGGTAGACCGTTTTTTGGCTCCGCCGGATTTTGATGCGGAAATATATACCCCTGCGGGCTTTTCCAAGGGATTGTCCAATGCATTGGAAGGTATGCAAAACGTGCAGGAGAAATCCGAGAAGGTGCGTACGGCCGTGGCGTTGTTGCACGTGGATTCCGAGCTTAAAGACGCGCTGCATTATATGCGCACTCTTGTGCAGCGAGGGTAATTCATGGACGTCCAAGGGGTGAACGCACTGAAATTGCTTGGTTACGCATACGCCACAAACGGCAAGGTGGAGGAAGCGATCATGGTCCATGAGGCACTGGAGGCGTTGCCAGCGTTGGACCCCACGATTGATCGAGAACTTGAGGTGTACGCCGCCAGGCGATTGGCCTGGCTGTACGTCAAATCTGGACGCTATGCCGATGCCGTGCCCAAAGCGCAATTTTTTCTGCAACGGGCGGATAATGACAGTGACCGAGCCATGAGCTGGTTGGCTTTGGCTCATGCCTATCGTGCGCTGGGTCAAGACCCTGAAGCCGACGACGCCGTGAAGCGTTTTCTTTCCCTACGAGGCAGGGGCTAGGCATGGCGAATAAGCTCGAAATGTTGGCTAAGAACGCGAGCCAATTTAATGATATTCTGCTGGTTCTTCTTCTGACGGCTATCATCGGCCTGATGATTCTGCCGGCACCAACGCCGCTCCTAGACACACTCATTGCAGTGAATATGTCCATTTCAGTCATTTTACTGCTCATCTCCAATTATATTACGTCACCGCTCGCCTTTTCCGTGTTTCCAACATTGCTGCTGTTTACCACGCTCTTCAAACTGTCGCTAAACGTCGCCAGCACACGGCTCATTTTACTGCAAGCCGACGCCGGAAAGATTATTCAAACATTCGGTGAATTCGTGGTGGGGGGGAATTTCGTCGTTGGTGTGGTGGTATTCTTAGTATTAACCGTGGTGCAGTTCATTGTGTTGGCCAAGGGCGCTGAGCGTGTGGCCGAAGTCAGTGCGCGCTTCACGTTGGACGCCATGCCCGGTAAGCAAATGTCCATCGATGCGGACATGCGCTCCGGGGCAATCGACATGGCCGAGGCAAGGCGGCTTCGCGAGCGAGTGGGGAAGGAGAGCCAGTTTTTTGGGGCTATGGACGGCGCGATGAAGTTCGTCAAAGGTGATGCCATTGCCGCAATTCTCATCGTCGGAGTGAATATTATTGGTGGCCTGACTATCGGGATTACGCAGCATGGTATGTCTGCTGAGGAAGCGTTAACCACGTACTCCATTTTGAGTATCGGTGACGGGCTTGTTTCTCAAATTCCGGCAATTTTCATCTGTATTACAGCAGGAACAATCGTCACCCGCGTTACTACCGAGGATTCCAGCAGCCTAGGGAGCGATATTGGGCGACAGATTCTGAACCAGCCCAAGGCGTTGCTCATTGGCGGCGGGTTATTGCTGCTCATGGGACTCATCCCGGGCTTTCCCAAAATCCAGTTTTTTATTCTTGCGACAATTTTTGGTTACATTGGGTATCATTTGTTGAAGGTGAAAAAAATGCCGATAAAGCAAACTGCCGAGGAAGCACTCTCCAAAACGATGTCCTCGGCGACGCAGCCTGACAGTGCCAAAAAAGAGAAACCCGGCGAAGAAAGTGAAGAAGACGAAGAGGAGCCGATAACAGCTCCATTGTTGGTGTTCGCATCATCGAATCTCTTAAGCTGTTTTTCCGCCGAAGACTTGAATCAGGAGTTGCGACGCCTGCGTAAAACTTTATTTTTGGATCTGGGCGTACCATTTCCAGGCATCAACTTCGACTTCGCCGACACCATGGAGCCCAACAGTTATGTATTGATGATCAACGAAATCCCCATGGCTCGGGGAATTCTCAAACCAGACAAGGTCTTTGTACGAGAAAGCGCAGAACATTTGCGTGCCATGGGCTTTCAGTTCGAGGAAGCTGAACGGTTTCTACCGGGCATCGAAACGATTTGGGTGGATCAAGCCAAAGCACCGTTGTTAGACAAAGCGGGCTTCTCGCATTTGACGCCACCGCAAGTGTTGTCGTTGCATCTGTCACTCCTGTTGACCAAGTATGCGGATGAGTTCGTAGGCATGCAGGTCACAAAATTCACCCTGAATAAGGTGGAAAAATATTATCCCGACCTCTGTCGGGAGGCGCAACGTGTCGTGCCCGTGCCCAAAATGTCTGAGATTTTTCAGAGGCTGGTGCAAGAGGGAGTGTCCATCCGCGACATGAACACCGTACTGGAGGCCCTGGTAGAATGGGGGGGCAAGGAAAAAGACGTGATCATGCTCACTGAGTACGTCCGTTCCTCGCTCAAACGACAAATTAGTTATCGTTATACAGGGGGGCAGAACATCCTTTCGGCGTATATTTTGGACCCGGGCGTGGAGGAAACCGTCCGTGATGCCATTCGTCAGACCTCCACAGGGTCGTTTCTGGCACTGCCGCCGGACACGTCCAAGGCGTTGGTAGACGCAGTTGTAGATAATGTGGGTGATCTGACCGGCGTGAATCCCACCCCTGTATTGCTAACGTCGTTGGACATTCGTCGTTTCGTTCGTAAGCTCATTGAAGCCACGCTCTACGAACTGCCCGTGCTTTCTTATCAGGAACTCACGGCTGAGGTGGTAGTGCAGCCCGTTGGACGCATTACCTTGTGACACCAGAGCTATCGACACAAGATTTGAAATCACGAAGAGAGTCTTTGGACATGACACAACGGTATAAGCGCCAGATTGAACTGGCAGGCTTCGGTATCGACGCGCAATCCCGGTTGGCGCGGGCGAGTGCGATGGTTGTCGGTGTGGGGGCGATAGGTTCTGTGGCGGCAATGCGGCTTGCTGCCGCCGGAGTCGGTCGTCTTGTGCTGGTGGACCACGACCAGGTAGAACTCTCCAACCTGCACCGCCAGACGTACTTCACCATGGACGACTTGGGCGTGAACAAAGCCAAAGCATTGGCACGACGCATTCACGATTTGAATCCGTCTGTGAAGATTGATCCATATGCCGTTTGTGCTGACGCGGCTTTGGCCACCGAGTTAGCCACAGATTGTGACGTCATCATCGACGGAGTCGACGACTTTGCGTTTAAGCTTCAGTTAGGGGACATCGCCAGTGCGGCAGATGTACCGTACGTCTTTGGCGGCGCCAGCGGCTACCTGGCGGTAGTGTCAACGGTGTTTCCCAGGCAGACGCCATGTTTACGCTGTCATTTCAAAAGAGAGATGCCGCCCCCTCCTCATGGAGTATTGGGACCATTACCAGGTGTGACGGGGAGTCTCCAAGCGTGCGAGGCGATCAAAGTCGTTACCGGAGTGGGGAGGCCACTTGTTAAGACGTTGCAGCTCTTCAACATCCTCTCGGGGACGGTGGAGTGCAAACCCTTCTCCCCATGGGATGAATGCCCGAGGTGCAATCACGACGTCGTGCGAGGTGATAATAACCTGAACCAGCCATAGGTATAAACGGCGCGACGACTCTTCAGGTGTTGGTTCAGAATTTCCTGTGAACGCGTTGCAAATCGTCCATTCTTCCTACGTTTATTATGCCGCGGCAGCAGCTGCCACGTCACCCACGACCTCGCCGACCACGTCTCCCACAATTTCTCCAGCAGCTTCGGCCGCGACTTCGGCGGTTTCTTCCGCGACATCTTCGGCCACATCTTCACCCACGTCTTCCGCTACGTCTTCGCCCACATCCTCAGCAGTGTCCACGGACTTTCCTTCAGAGGATTCCGAAAAGTTAACGTCGGAATTATCAGCGGCGCGGGAGGCCTGTTTGATCTGAGCGTAAGCGGCTCCACTTCCGCCAGAGGGACCGCCCCCTCCACCGCCCAGGCCACCGCCCACGTCGTCCCAGTCGCTGTCATCGTCACTTTCGTCAGAGCCGCCGCTGTCGTTGGTCGAAGCTTCTTTGTTCTGCTTGGCGACTTTTTTGACAGCTTCTATAAGTAGTTTCACAATCTGTGGTTGTCCTTTTTGAGTCACTGCTTCAGTTGCTTTAAGTGCTTTGCTGAGCGCCGAAGTGGGCTTGTCGCCGGCACTGAGTGACTTTTTGTAGGCATCCATGAATGTCGTGACGCCTTGTTCGCCTGTATACTTGTCGATGGCTGCAAGGTAATTCTTGAGGTAACCATAGGTGGCGGCGGCTTCATTGACGATCGCTTGCCCAGCCACAACAGGATTTTCATGTTTGCCCATAGCTTTTTGCGTCACGTTATCAAAAACCGAGGCGGCTTGGGAGTAACTCATACCCATAGTGTGTTGCATGTTTTCGAATCGGACACGCTGGTCCATAAGTGTGGCAGCCTTGCTGAAGCTGACGTTTCCCACCAGGTTGTTCATGCCACTTTCCCAGTCTTTGAGGGCGGTATCCGGCGTAACGCCTTGCTTGATTTTGGCGGCGATGTACGTTCCAGCTTGCATCATCAGCTGGCTGGCTTTGCCAGGTTTGATGCCGTAATTGATCAGCCATTTGAAGCCTTGAGCATAGAGCTGTGGGTTTGTATAAGACGAAGAACTCTCAGCCGCCATGGTTTTGTCTACCTCGGCGCAGAACACGCCCTTACCCGCGATGTATTGCATGGCTTGGGTGTAGGTGAAGTCTGTGGCTTTCTGCTCTTGCTTCACTTCATCGTCCACACTGGTGTACAAGGAGTTCATTGAACTCCAAGTGATGTTTTCTCCTTTGGTTATTTTGCTGGACATGGCGATCATGAAATAGGCGGTGTCCTCACCGGCTTTGGTGTAATCCTTGGCGGTTGGGTTCCCTTTGGCCGGGAGGAATTTTTCTTCTGCTGTCATGGCATAATCGAGCATTTTGTTCATACTTGTCTGGGATAATCCTTTTTCCAGCCCTGTTTTGCCCACGATGCCGACGATCTGATAAATTTCGTTGTTGGGGAATCCCGAGCCTTGCATGTTCTCTATCATCGTCTGGACGTCCAGACTGGCCTGTTTGGCAGATACACCATCCTTTTCCAGAGCCTTGATCATATCATGTCGTCCTGTGACGATTTGGTTCGACTTGGATGTGACTTCTTCCATAGCCTGGACAGGATTAAGATTATTCGCTCCCTCAGGTTGATTCTTGGCCAAAATGGCTTGGCACTGTTTATCAACATCAGCCGTGCATGACTTGCGTAAGCTCTTCACCTGGGTTGGCGTCATCTTGCCGCTGGCCTGTGAAGACATCTGGTCCAGGACAGCCTGTTGTTTTAGTTGTACGTACTCAGCGGCTTGCTCAGGCGTCATTCCTTGCGTTTCCGCTCGTTGTATCTCGCTGTCGACCTGAGTTTTGGCTTTTTTTTCGGATAAGCCACTGAGCTGGGCCAGGTTGATGGCTGAAGATTTGTAGTCCTGAATCTCGGTTTTTTGCTCCGGTGTCGGCGTTGGTTGGGCCGTTTTGGAAGTCTGAGGTGCTTTTGTCGATGCCGGAAGGTCGGGAATACTGTAAGGGACGAACCCGCCCACAGCTACATCTTCACTAGCATTCAGTTTCTTGAGCAGGTCGGGACGATTCCGCAAGCTGACTTTTTCAGAGTATCCCTGCAAGGCATTCTTAATGTGACTCGTCGCGTCCTGCAGATGCATTTGATTACAGGGAAAGCCACTTTCGTTGGCCAATTGGGCAAGGTGCTCTCCAGACGGTGCCTGTTCGACTTTATTCCAAAGTGAAGGGTCCTGTACCGCCTGGTGTATGAAATTCATTGCATTTCCAAAGGACATAATCGCCTCTTGTTCCGACTGTGCGTGAATATAATATGCCAGGACAAATTGTGGTCACATGGCATAATAATGAAAATTCTGTAAAAATTACATCGAATACGTATTCTCGTCCAGTGTATCTGAACTATCTGTACTTTTGTTTTGGTTGAAAAGTCTATGCAGAACGGAAAACTTGCGTATCCACGATCGCCATAAACCTACCACGATACTTGCAGCGGGCACTCCGCATTCGTTGAGCCATGTAGCAGGAGAAACCGCCAAAGGGCGACCACGTAGCGAGAAGTGCTCTCGCAAGGCTGCGTCGATTCCTGTACTATCCAGAAGAAACGCTTCGTCGTCGTTCTGAGGAAGCCGTTCCACCGCCGCTTTTTCGCGGGCCGCGGAATCAGCCAGTTCGGGGTAGACCCCAGCGATACGGAATTGATTGATGAGTGCACGTACACCGGCAAAAGGGCGTTTTGCCCCCGTAAACCATGCCTGCATTTTGCGACATATTGCGAGTTCCTGTATCAATTCATCAAACTCGTCTTGCCGCATGTTATTTTCTCGCAACCATGTTGCGTAGTCGTCCTGAGAGACCCCTCGTTCAGCCCAAAAACGTTGTCCCTCCAGTTGAATCTCCGCGGTTGTGGCTATGACGCCGAAGTGTTCAGCGAGCATGACAGTGACCCCCTGGTTGAAGGCACTTTGTGCCAGATGACCACAGCGGTTGTCGTTGAGAGCGGCATGGGCCGCGATCTCTGTGAATGAGACGTCGGCAGACTCGCGGGTCGCTTGGGCGAATTTGTCAGCGTCGAACAGTCTGACTTGACTACGGGAGCGGGGAGTTGGACTGGTTCTGTGTGGTCGCTCTTGATTTACGAGAGTAAGCGCTTCTCTGGTGTCCGAGGCTAGGATATCAACATAGTTATGGCGAAGGATCGTGTCGAGTGTGGTTGCGGCCGTGTTGTAGAGCCCGGCAGCTACTGCTGCCGATATCACGCCTTTGCGACTGCGGGCACGAAAGTTCAGTTTTTCGGCGGCAGACAGGATGAGTTCTCGCTCTTGCAAAGAGAGCGAAGTCGTCTCCGCAAGGGTTTGGCGTAGATTGACCATGGGTTCGGATAATCGTGGGAAACCTTCTTCTTCTGGACCAAAAGCGCAGGCAACAAAGTCCTCGTCAATGAGTCGGCCTGCTCTCACGCTTTTGAAGACCTGGCCGACACCACACATGCCTAGTGCATGGAGTTCGGCTGCAAGGAATGCCCCGGTTGCACCGGCACCATAGACTGCAACTCCTGCCTCGATAGCCTGAACCAATTCCGCTCCCCAAGGTACAAAGCGTTCCGGGTCGCAGTCGATGAGCACGATGGCATCGGGAGGATGGTTCTGCAGCAGCGTGAGGATATCACCTTGTCCGGCCGGAGGGAGAAAAGTGGCGTCGAGGAGGGTGTGGGCCTCGTCCCGTGGCAGACTCGGGCCAAGAAAGACATAATAATTCATTGCTGCTGTCCGTTGGCATATTGCTTCGACCGTTTACCAAAGCGGCAGAAACTAAATTCATATAACCCTTCCAGTCCTGGGGTCAGCGCCCGCACGACACATGTCTGCATTCCGGGAAGCGTCATATCGAAAAGCAGGACTCGCTCAACCCCTACACTCTGTAGCCGGTGGAGACAGATATTCAGGTCACCGTGGAAGCTATCCGTAGAACAATCGGACCACGCTCGGGGCGAGGCCATCTCGGGTGCATCCTCCAAGGCGGAGAAATACGTGGAGAAGTCCTGACACGTTTTCATGGTTTGCCAATCCGAGCCTCGGGTCATACGTGTGCCGAGATTGTTTTCGGCAGCACCGAGCACAGCCTCGGTTGTCGCACGAAGCATCGCCACCCGAGGGTTCAGACTGGCACCAAAACCTTGCGCGATCATCGGCGGTCGTCGGGTCTGGTCAAAAATACAGGCCGTATAGATTGGGACTTCGGTATCTACTGTGCAATCGAAAAGCGCCACGTTTGCATCATGTTGGCGTATGCGCTCAATGACCGACTGAAGCATTGTGTCGTCAATGTCGGCGAGCCGGATTCGGCGTAACGGAAAGCGGGAGCCGTTCTTGAGGGAGAGATATTTGTGGAGTTTGAGACCGTCACGTTCAATGAGCTCCAAAAGGGCTTGGCATGCAGCTTCGGCAAGGACGACGCCCGCGGCTAAACCGTTTGTTGAGGACTCGAATGCGCCAAGGGAGCCCGGCCGTCTGTACGCGCCGAACACGATCAGGTCTACGGGAACGGGGACTTCTTCCTGATTGACGATGTCCCAACCAAGACCCCACTCGATCTCCAGATCTTGATGAAAGAACGATTGTTTGCTGAGCAGGAGTTGGTCGATCCTGATCATAGGATAGGATTGGCTCAGTTCACGATATGAAGCCCGAAGGAGGGGGCCACTGTAGATCTCGCCGGCGGCGCGCTCTATCGCTTCCATTCCGGCCGACGCCATCGCCTGGTCCCGTGAAAGTCCTTTGCCAAGGGCAGGACCGGGATTGATTCCTTGTGGACGGTACGCTGCGGCGCACGGCACGCCCAGCCCGGCGTATCCTGTGAGAAATCCGCGGCGAGTGACGCCTATTTGCCTCAAGTCTTTTTCCAATATGGACAGGACTTCGGCCGTCTCTGCGTATCGCGGCGTGGAGCCAAACCAGCGCTTCGCGGCCGTATATTTTTTCCCCCTAAACAGCATGCCTCCGTCCTTCACCCTGGAGAACCCCTTATTTCCCTGCATGTTATCGAAGGTTATGCCAGGACATTGTGTAGCCGTTGCATTTTTTCCAACAGTTCGACGTCGTCCGTCTTGGAATCTTTCGCCGCTTCAGAGTTCGCATCCACCAGGATGACGAAGTTGCCTTGGGGATCTCTGATCAGACAATGCCGGGAAGGACCGTCTCCCCGAGGGGGGGCAGCCACTTCTCCTCCCAGTTTGACCGCCTTATCGGCAGCCTCATCGACATTCTGTACGGCGATGATCACTCGCCATACGGGCTGGGCTTCCGGGTGTTTGTGCGGCGGAAAGGAGACAATGCTGGCCACCGGCTCCTCCCCGAAAAGGGCGAGAACCGATTTGGAATCATACGGAGTTTCGACTTCTTTGTAGTGCCAGCCTACAAGGTCAGAATAGAAATCTTTCGCTTTATCCATATTTTCGGTCATGAGCGCGACGCCCACGACTTTTCCCAGTCTGGAATGTGGAGCCATATCTGAATCTCCTTAATGTTTGTCGTATTCAGACAACAGTAGGGCGGTTGCAGAACATGCGTATTTAATAACCATGGTATTATCCTTTCATAAGAAGGGTGTTATGGATACTGAAAAAATCAAGGCTATTCTTTCCGCCTTTGCGGACTATTTCTGAACCAGTCTCGGAACGTGATTCAGGAGTTACACAACGTGGGTGAATCCTCTGTTGCAATTGTTGGCTACATCCCAAGCTCCATCAGGCCCACTTGCGTCTTGTAAAGCCTGGATTGCGACTCGGTTCAGGTCAGCGAAGACTACAAGAATGGCTTTGAATTTTTCAATATCCATGACACTCTCATTCCAGAGAAAGAATACTATGTATACCAAGTCTAACACGAGTCGAAAACAGAACCAAGAAAACATACAACCTCTTGCCGAGCAATGAGAATATACACTTTCGTTTGAAGGCGATGTCTTCACCACATCTCCAAGGCGTTCAGGTTTAGGGGTACACAAAGGAGGAGATTATGTCATTTGGTGTTGCGATGAACTATTTTCAACATCTCTTTCAGGATCAGAACTCCATGACTGAAGTGCAAGGTTTCTCCTCGGCGGGTGAAGTCGTCGCACACGCGCAACAACATGGATATCAGGTCAGCGAGCAACACCTCAAGCAAGCGGCGGAGCACGTAATTGGCAGTCTCAAGGGGGTCACCCCTGGTGACCTGAAGCAACGACCTGATCTTATTAAAAAGATTGACGTTCAAGAAAGACAGATCGGAATTAGCACGCCAGAGGGGCATCCTCTCTCGAATACTGAAAAGGCACAAATGGAAATCGCCAGTCCAGATATCGTGTCCACAGGAGAAGAATATACAAATATCGACGAGCTAGACCCTACACTGGGGAATATTTATGGCGTCCCCGTTCAGGATACTCAACCTATGACGCCACAACAGAAGAGCGTCTACACTCAAAATTACAACTCGGCCATTAACCTCGCTCAGGATACCGGGCTGTCAAAAAAGAAGGCTGTGGAGGCGGTTAAAGCACAGATATTTGACCTGGAAATGAAAGGAATGAGCCCGGCGAAGGCCGCCCTGTATGTTCGTGCCAAGGAGCAGGCCATCGAGAACAAGATGTCTATTGAGGCTCATGGGGACATGTCCAGCAAGGAAGTGACCGCCTTGCGCGAGAAGTGCGCCAAGGAAGTAGACTCTGCTTATGAAAAAGCCAAATCCCTTGCAGGCGGCTCTGTCAGTCCTCTGGAGGCCATGCAGAGCGTCTCCAATATAACCGGAACAGAAGTACTGGCGTATAGACACATGATGAGCGCTTTGGAAGCAGGTGGACTCAGCCCCAAAGAAGCCCAGACGAAAGTTCGTGAAATGCTCGCGAATCTCAACCGTAAAGACATTACGGGGGCAAACGCCTATGAAGTCTTAGGCGTTCTCGGCCATGCAGCCTTGAAGAACAAGCTTTCGCTGTCAAGCATCATCGCTCTCTTTAATACCGCCGTCAGTGTTGAGACCCGTTTCCCTTCCGTGGAGATGGCCAACGACCCAGGAAAAATGGACGTACAATACATGACCGTGGTTTGCTCCAAAATCACGCCAGGTGAAAACGTCACCCCAGAAGCGGCCAAGAAAATTCTCGACTCTTTTCACGACCAAGTGGCGGCCATGGCTGAGAAAGACAACCTGAACTACGACCAGGCAGCGCAAATTCTTTCCACCGAACACATTTTTAGCTCCACCCTCCCCACAGGAGGGGACAGTGCTCAAACATATCAGGCCTTGAACAGCTATCTCGAAAAGAAATATCCGAATATGCCTCTGGCCGAGCGTGATAAATTGATCATGGAGGCTGGTGTCTATATTGCCGCCAAAATGCAACAGGGGGGGGCCGCCCAGAACGCGCTTGAGGATTTTGAATCGCAGATGAACGCCATGCCTGCCTCTTATTCGCCGGAGGAGGCGGTCACGATCATCTCTAGTCGCGTCGATTTTGAGAACATCCAGTCCGCTATGGGCGTGAGCAAGGACCAGGCAGACGCAATGTTCGACGAAAGATTCAAAGAAGGCATAGCCGAAGGGGAAAGCCCGGCCATGGCGGCCAAGCTCGCCACTCAGAATGTCGGTCACGAGTACAACTATCTCAAAAATTTTCTGGCTAATATCAAAAAGGTTTACGGGGAAAAAGGCGTCAAAGCTTTTCTAAAAAAGTATGAGGATGAAGTTCAGGGCGGCATGAATCCGAAGAAGGCTGTCGGGGAGGCCCTGAAGGAGCTTTTTTCTAAAGCAAAAGGGAGTAACTGGACGGGGACCGCTCTCAAGACAAGTATGGAATGGCTTCACGACCAGGAAAAACTGGCTTTTGGTAAGGATGGATATTTTACTACTGAACCCGCACCAACCAATGACAATCCTGAAGCCGAGAAACAAGTGTATCACAGCTACGGAAGGTTCAATACCCCGGAGGACGGCGCCGTTGACGCTGACAGTGAGGGTGCTGGGGCTCAGGACTCCGTCAACGCCGCAGAAGATTCCTCGGACGTGAATTTTTCAAAGGCTGCGGAAGGATCAGAAGTTGACACAGCAGCCGATGTCGGCGCCGACGCTAGCGAAGCTGCTGTGGATGACGTCGTCGAAGCTGCTGTGGAAGCAGGAGTGGAGGCAGGAGTTGACACCGTCGTTGACGCAGTAGAAGTAGGTATGGACGTTGCCGCCGCCGCTGCGGGTTAATACGAGTTGTTATTTCTATTTTATAATTATTTCAATGAAGAAATTGGGGCATATCTCATCTGGTCGCGGTAATTTTGAAATGCTTTCTTGTGAGGAGAAACGCCTATTTCCTGGCGTTGCGTCTTTGAAATACGTCTATACAACGACTGTCCAGCAAAAGAGGCTAAAATTGAGATCATGGTACACAAGCACAAAGCATTCACCGAATTGGTGTTCAAGAGGCGGCAGATGACCATCCACTTTACCCCCCACATACTCATTTTTCCTTAATCATGTCGAAATATGGTTTGATCGAGCTTTTAGCAAAATCGTTCAGGTGAATCTACTCCTGAAAGCCTCAGACGGTATAAGTATAGATGAAATCCAAGGACATAACATGATATTCTGAGCAAAGACGACAGAATCATCTATTTGTTTCAATCGGGACAACCACAACAAAAAAGGGCCTCAAGAGGCCCTCTATGTCGATTCGTGTATTTTGCGCTTTATTTGGTGGAGGCGGGGGGAATCGAACCCCCGTCCGAGAAGGCTCCACGCAAAGCTTCTACAGGCTTAGACCGGAACATGGTTTGACTTCAGGCGGGTCTTCCGGCCGGACATCCCGAAGCGGTCTCACTAAGGTCTCGTGAATATCATAGTGAGCACATGATATTCACCAGCCTGATAGGGGTTGGCGTCTCGGTCCGGCTCATCAGGCGTCGGCCAGTGAAACGCTGACTGTCAACTAAGCAGCCAGGGCGTAATCGTAATCGTTGGCAATTAAAGCCGTTCCGCGTGTTTAACGAGGCCTCGCGGCCACCTCGGCCTGCTACTTTGGCTTTACTCTCCCCGTCGAAACCAGGGCGCCCCCGTCAAGAGAATAATTATAAGGCGTCGGGAGAAAAATGCAAGTCCTAAAGAGAAGATATCAAGAAATTATTGTGTACAGACCATCTTGGGTTCATATCCTCTCGCTTCCATACAAGCCGTTGAGTCGTCGGTAATCTTCAGGCCAGCATCCTCCGGGTAGGGTGGAGTGAAGGCGTCCAACGCTGCTTTTGAGTAACAATCTGTATAGTCGGCCTCGGTTTGCGCCATATTGTTTTGTCCGTTGCTGAATTGCGGTTTGGTGCAGCCCAAAACGAGACAGGCGGAAACGAGAAGTGTCGCGACGATGATGCGTGGCATGGCGGTTCTCCCTTATCGAGTGGAACGATAGCAGTATGTTAGGTTGCCTCACTCTTCAAGTCAACGGAGGATGTTGCCTCCATTAGTGCGATATCAACTATAACACGATATGGCGTTTAATGAATGTAACGACATCTTCAGGTGAGTCGTATACCACAAATAAATCGAGATCCGCCGGATTGGCGTAGCCAGCGCTGATAAGGCGTTCGCGAATCCAATCGATCATTCCTCCCCAGAAATCTGATCCCATGAGAATAATGGGGAAGGGGCGAATACGACGCGTCTGGATGAGTACAAGCGCTTCGAAAAGTTCGTCCAACGTACCGAATCCACCAGGCATTGCGATGTAGGCCATCGCATATTTGACGAACATCATCTTACGAATAAAAAAATACCTGAAGTCACACTTGAGACTTAAAAAATCATTCGACTGTTGTTCAAAGGGCAGGTGGATATGCAGTCCAACGGATGACCCGCCTGCGTCGGCCGCGCCTTTGTTTGCGGCTTCCATGAGGCCCGGACCGCCTCCCGTTATAACGGCATAGCCTGCCTTGGCCAATAGGTTGGCTAAGTTCTGTGTCAGTTGGTACACAGGATCATCGGGCTTCGCTCTTGCCGAACCGAAAATGGAGACTGCGGGTCCAATATCACTCAACGACTCAAAGCCGTCCACGATTTCAGCCATGATCTTGAAAAGACGCCACGACTCCTGCATGGACAAGTCGTCAATGAGGTACTGCTTAGATTTCGGCATGCTGCCTCGATTGTACCGAAGTTGACAAAAAAACATGCGGACGTTCATCGGACCGCATGCTGATCAGAATACGAACAACAGAGGGAGAAATCTCCCTTCACAATACTATTTCATTCTGTATGTAATTCTGCCACGAGTGAGGTCATATGGAGACAGCTCGACCCGTACTCGGTCGCCAGGCAGAATACGTATATAAAATTTGCGCATTTTTCCGGAAATGTGAGCAAGGACTTCATGCCCATTTTCCAGCTCCACGCGAAACATTGCGTTGGGCAACGCTTCTTGAACGACGCCGTCGACCTCAATGGCTTCTTCCTTGGCCATGAACTTCTCTCCCTTGGTATTTTTATTGGCTGTATTGTGCTATAAACCCGACGGCTCGGGTGCCTTGATGCATGGTTGTTCAAAAAATCACGTGAGCGACAATCGAAAAAGTAAAGATAGCCCCTGACCACGGAAAAATCAATGGAGGGAATGGTGAAGAAAAGCGATTAACGTTCAGAATGGGAGCTTGATTTTGTTATCGTATTTTTACATGGATCGGATAGACAATTGTGAAGCACCAGGGTTGCCTTTACTCCTTCCAAAGGCTCGTTTTCTAAGGTGAGATCTCCACCAAGTTCATGGAGAGCCCGTTTGGCTTTGCACAAGCCCATGCCAACCCCGACAGCTTTGGTTGTAAAGAATGGATCAAATAGAAAAGGGAGAGATTCTGAATGAATACCACATCCTGTGTCTGTGATCTCCAATATCACTCCATTTTCTATGGGGTTACTTCTTAAGACTATGTGTTTACGCTCATCATCTCTCTGTGATTCCAATGCCTCAATAGCGTTCAGAAGAACTTCGTATACAGCGACTTTTAAAAGATGAGGATCACTGACAAGTGTCTGTTTCGTGACCAGAAGTTCAAATGAAATCGCGTTTATTTTTTCAAAATGTGTTTTTTTTAAAGCAGATCGGGTTTCTGAGATAATTTCATGGAGAGAAACGGCACGTTTTCCCTGGAATGAAAGCGCATTGAATTCACTGACGGCCGTAACGATCGTTTCAAGCCGACCAGCACCTTCCATTATGGCCTCAAGCCATGCCGCATCACGTTCATTTTCTTGGCGTTTCTTCAGGAGCAGCTTCGCGAATCCGCTAATGGTCATCATGGGATTACGAATTTGATGGGCAATTGCCATGGAAAAACTATTGAGACTTTCAATACGTTGCATTTGCAGGAGACTTTTCTCCTGGAGCATTTGTTTTTCCCGCTCGTGAAGGGAAACAATTTCCGTAACATCATCAAATTGGATGAGAACGCCGAAAATTTTTCCGTATTGTTCAAGTAATGACACCGAAACAGCAAGCGTCAGTGTTTGCCCTTCTGGGTGGGCATAATGCAGTTGTATAGGAGAAGTCGACAGCTGATTGGAGTTGGTTTGATCCAGTAATTGCCGCAGCTTATCAGGATCATCGAACCGATCAAGAATAATCGGGGAAAAGAAACTGTCTTGAATAGTGTCGAAACTTTGTCCGAGGATGCGGGATGCCGAGGCATTCCCAGCGTAAACGCTGCCTTTGGTGTTCATAATGATCACTCCGGCAGCAAGGCTTTCAAGCAGATGGTGAAAATATGATGAGTGGATAAATTGAATCATGGCGTTTGGGATCTTTTTGTCTGGGAATGACCAAATGTATTTTTAAGAGTATCGCAAAAAGACGTTACAGGTGTATGGCACAAACGTGTCCAGTCTTGGCAAAGAGAACAAATCGTGTGAAGACGACGGTTCAAGCGAAAGGTCGAGGTACAATACTTCTTAATAACTGATAGCATCGGGAGATGCCACGTGTATTCGAAATCTCTTCTCGAAAAGTATGCGGATGTCCTTGTCTGGGGACTTACCACATCGAGAACATCGGCGTACGCCGAAGGCGACATCGTATTACTTCAATTCCAGGCTCCTGCATTGAAACTTGCTGAAGCGCTCTACACCAAGCTGCTTGAACGAGGGATTCACCCTGTTTTTCGTATGGGGTTAACCGCACCTATGGAGCGCGATCTTTTCATGAAAGGGAATGACGACCAAGTCACATTCTATCCTCCTGGAACGCGTGAACTCTATGAAAGTCTGAATGGCACTGTGTATATTCTGTCTCCTGATAGTTTAACCCATTTGCAGCATGTAAACTCGAAACGAATCGCGGCTGCGGCAGTCGCCCGGAAGCCATACCGCGACATTCTGAACAGACGCGAAGAGGAGGGCTTGCTTGGGTGGACATTGTGCTTGTACCCAACTCCCGAACTGGCAAAATATGCCGGACTTTCCTTGGACGAATATGGCAATCAAATTGCGAAAGCTTGTATGCTGGACCAGTCAGACCCGACAGCGGCCTGGAAAACAGTGTTCGAAGAAGCCAATACCATTAAAACGTGGCTAAACAGTCTGCGCGCAACGACATTTCATGTTGAATCCGACGATATCGACTTGACCGTGTCGATGGGTAAATTCCGACGGTTCATCGGGATTTCCGGTCATAACATTCCAAGTTTTGAAATTTTTACTTCGCCGGACTGGCGTTATTGCAGCGGCACGTTCTACGCCGATCAACCATCGTATCGCAGTGGAAACTTGGTGCGTGGCGTCCGGTTGACATTTGATAATGGTCGAGCTGTATCTGTTTCAGCCGAAGAAGGGGAGGACTTTGTCAAAGAGCAATTGGCTATGGATGATGGAGCCAATAAAATCGGAGAGTTTTCTTTGACAGATAAACGCTTCTCCAAAATCGATGCATTTATGGCGAACACGCTTTTTGATGAGAACTATGGTGGGGAAAATGGGAACTGCCATATTGCCGTCGGGAGCGCATATACCGACACTTACACGGGCGACCCCGTCACTTTGACGTCAAAGGCCAGAAAAGAGCTTGGTTATAATGATTCGGCGCTTCACTGGGATTTGGTCAATACGCAGAAAAAACGGGTACGTGCAAAACTTGAATCCGGAGAGTGGATCACCGTTTATGATGATGGGCAATTCACTTATTAACTTCTTATAGTACACTTGCCAGACGAGGGAGCTTTCACTATTATTCACAATACGGTGGTGTTCTATAGTTTGATTCAACTCCAACGCCCGTCTTCTGGAGGACGTGATGAATGTACGTATTTCGGGACTTGGTATTATAGGGTTCTTCACAAGCTTGGCCCTCCTTTTGACTGCACCGGCATCCTTCGCTCATTCCGGCAAATACGCAGGCTGGGAGCGAGGAGGGAAGTATGACCAGCTTTATGATGCGAGTGAATTGGATTCATTCAAAGGACGCGTCGTAGATGTAGTTGAAATCATTCCCTTCCCCGGAATGGCTCCAGGTGTAGGTCTTATTGTTGAAGACAAAAACGATCGGCAGAAAGAAACGGTCCATTTGGGTCCGAAGGGATTTGTGAACCTTGATTCCATAGGGCTTCGTGTTGGCGATATGGTGAAAGTTCGAGGTGTATGGGCCGAGATCGATGGTAACGACGTTGTATTAGCCAACAAAGTAAAGAAAGAACAAGATCAGATCAAAGTTCGGCGCACAAAAGATGGGTATCCTTATTGGGAAATGAGTCCGGAAGATGTGAAAAAAGAACTTGGTGAAGAGTAGTCTTTCCCTTGCATTCGGAATAAGGAGGCGATTTGATCGTCTCCTTTTTCTTTGGCAAATTTCAACAACAAGGAGTCGGCATGATTGATGAAAAATTTTCCGATGGGCTTATGAAAATTGACCTGGGGCGTGGTGTTATTCGACTTGATTTCTATTCGTTGTCTGCCGATAAAGTTGACGCCAAAGGCGAACCTCTTCGAGAACGGTGTCAGCGAATTATTCTGACTCCTCAAGGGTTTGTTGAATCTTTTAATATGATGCAAAATGTGATGGATAAATTTATTGAATCAGGGCTTGTCCATAAACAAGAAGGCGCCCAAGCGCAGCCCGCTATGACAAATGAGAGAGGTAATGCATAGCGTTCCGAATGCTCTTTCTCTCTATTTTTAGTACAGAATATTCTTTTTGAGCAGAGTAAGGCCCTCTCCGTGTGGAGAGGGCCTTACTCTTTGAAGGGCACTGAAGAGTGTTTTTTCAAATTGAATCGTATACGTTCTTTAAAATGACCATGAATCCATTTTTTATTTCATCATAGACAATCTAAATATGAAACAAAAAGAGAAAAGATCAACAAACAGAAATTCAATTTATGTGCAGTTATCTAGTGTGAATTTGCTATGTACTATTTCTTCGTGCTGTATTATTCTATAACAAACTATAAACAAGATAATTGTATCATTTGTTCTGCGCTTTATTAATTTATTTTTAGATAGAAGATTAATGTGTCCATTGTATTGTCTGTCATCGATGAGTGACAGTAGGTGCACGCAATCCATCCTAAATCATAAAAAATAAATTGTTATTATTTTATATGATTCAAAATGTTTATCGGTTTGTATTCTCTGATATATATATTGCTTGTTGAGAAGATAATACATTGATGTATCCGTTGAGATCTCCATCACGTTGTGTGTTATTTTACGATATTACATTTTTATCGCAGGCCACAAAATATATATATTGGCTACATCTCTTTATATCGTGACTCGACAATCAAAAATAAGCATTACGGCAAAATTTTCATGCTACAAAAAAATAATTCATATTGATCAAATAGGAAAAATGATGTTAGATGTAGAGGTCTCTTTGTACACCCCAAAAGGAATACTTACATGTGGCAAGAAAAAAACACTCCTCAAAGGGGAGCTGCGCGTTATTCTCGAAGGTTCTGGGATCTTGAAGACCGACCAAGAAGAATAAAGGCGCAGTTACTTTCAATTCTGACAATTTTGATAGGCGGCTATTACCTGTATTGGGTTTCTCTCGCTGTTAACAGAGAATTCCCCGTGGTGGCTTTTTTCTTTGTTCTTGCTGAAGTAGCGTGCTGGCTCCTCTTTATTTTTGCGACTGTAGGATTGTGGCGTCTTCGATATAAACCCAAAGAAGGATTACCGATTGCGGTAGCCTATAGTATTGATGTCTTCATCCCAACCTACAGTGAACCTGTTCAATATCTGACCATGACGTTGCGGGCAGCGAGTCGTATCAAGTATGATGGACCCATTAGCCGGTATGTTCTTGATGACGCTGGTCGTCCGGAAGTGGAGGCGTTGGCGCGTGAATACGGTTTTCACTATCTTTCTCGTCCTCAAAGCAATGTTCCCAATGAAAATGCCAAATCTGGAAACTTAAATTTTGGAATGCGCCATTCATCTGGAGATCTTATTCTTGTCTTGGATGCCGATCAAATTGCGCAGCCCAATATTGTTAATAGTCTTCTTGGATATATGCGTTTCGATTCCGTTGCGTTTGTGCAATCCAAACAGAGTTATTTAACCCAAGAAGGCGATCCTTTCTATAATAAATCGCAAATATATTACGATATTGTCCAACTTGGTATGGACAACAATGATACGGCACTTTCCAGTGGCTCTGGTGTATTGTACCGACGAAAGGCACTCGATAGTATCGGTGGTTTTGTTGAGTGGAACATCGTCGAAGACCTGACCACTTCCTACGAACTTCACGCACACGGTTGGAAATCATTTTATTTTCCTCATGCGTTGAGTCGTGGGTTGTCGCCGACGAGTATCAGTGGAGTCTACCAACAGCGTGGACAGTGGGCTCTTGATACGATGCGTATTTTTTTGTGGGATAATCCTTTTTTCAAAAAAGGATTACGTTTTATCGCTCGCATGGAATACTCGACAGTGGCACTGTCTTACATTTGTTCCGCCTTCATTTTTCCATTTTTCTATCTCATACCTATTTGGAGTTATCTCACTGGGAATACGATATTACTCCGTCCTGAATTAGAGTTTATCGTCTTACGCTCTGTGTATTTCCTGGTGATGGTGCTGGCCACCCGCTATTTGTGCTATGGACAACAGCCTGGCAAGCAGTTTCGTATGCTTGCGGGGCTGTTTCCTATTTATATGCGGGGGATTATACGGGCTTTTTTTTACCCTAAAGGGAAAAAACCGAGCTATTGTCCGAATAATGCATCGTTACGATGCACACTGGCAGCGAGTAGCAGGTCGTCATTTTGGGCTGTATTTCCGCAGTCTTGTATTTTGCTCCTTAACCTGACGTTACCTTTTGTCTCACTTTTCGCAGAGCTGTGCGAACCGAAAATCATTGCCGCGAACGTCCTTATTTCAGCTATTGCCATTTGGAGCATGTCGCAGGTGGTATGGGCGTCCCTGAGCCCAGGAGAATGGGAACCAGAGGAGGATCCAGAGAATGTCTACTCCCTCGACTAAATCCAAACGACGTACGGTGTTCCTGACCCTATTTATTCTTTTTTGGGTCGGAGTAACGCTGTGGACGATTAATAAGGTTAAACCAGAATTCTGGAAAGATGGATACACATATTACCAGGAAGCCCAAGGCCTTTCTGGGGCCGGCGAGACGGAAAAAGCTCTTGATGTTCTTGATAAAGCACTGAATCGAGATCCGAACAATGCTGGATATCTTGTTTTCAAGGCATCGCTTGAAGAGAAAGCTGATCGATTGAGTGACGCTATGGCGTCCTATTCTCGGGCACTTGAACTGAAGCCTGGTGATCCTGAAGCATCACTTGGGCTGGGAAAATTGCTTCTCTCCGAAGGGCAAGAAAAAGAAGCCGAAAAAGTTCTCGCCACGCTTCCACCAGAGGGTCTGGAAATTCCTTTGCTTGAACGTCGAGCCGGTTTGCAAGCACAGTACGGCGAACAGGTTGATGCAATTGCCGATTATGAGCATTTATTAAAGCAATCTCCTGGTAATCCAAAGTATTTGCGAGCCCTCGCAGCTTCTGCCATGGCAATAAAAGATTGGGGGAGAGCAGACGATGCATTGAATAAATTGCTTTCGGCGTCAAATGACCAAAACGTTCAGAATTGGGCTCAAGAGCAGTTGATCATCGTGCTGCGTGCAGAAAACAAGCCCGCTGAAGCCTATGCGCTGCTGAATGCACATCCGGATGCTTCCAATGCCCCCTTACGCGCACAGCTGGCCATGGAACTCGAACGTTTTGACGAAGCTGTCCCCTTACTCGAAAAAATCATTCAATCTGATCCTACAAACGTCAAGGCGAAGAACCAGCTTGCCATTGCCTTACGTGCCTTGGGAAAATCAGCCGAAGCCTATGCGTTGTTCACGAGTGTTCCCGATGCGGACAATTTGCGCGCGAGAGCTGAATTGGCACTCGAACTCGATAAATTCGCGGAAGCTGCAACACTTTATAAAGCATTGGCAAAAGAATATCCGAATGATGTCCATGTGATGGAGCAACTGGCGTATGCCTTGGATCGAACAGCGCAAACTCTTCAAGCACAAACATCTGGTTCGACAATGGATGAGACGGAAAGCGTACAGGAAGAGGTTGCTTCCTCGGGTGATACCGATGGAGAAGAAGCATACCGTCAAGCTCTGGCTTCCGGAGAAGCCTCTAAGGGAACGCGAGTTCGTTACGCATGGCTTTTGATGCGGGAAAAGCGCTACGCGGAAGCATTCGATGCGCTTGGTCCATTGGCTAACGTTAATGCTTCGAGGGATATATTAAAACTCGCAGCGAATGCTGCATTCCTGGCTGGAAAATTTGACCAGGCTCAACCACTGCTTGAAAAACTTCATGAGCTCGAGCCGGGAAATAAAGAGGTTACCAACCAGCTGGCCATTGCCATTCGCACTGTGAAGAAACCGGCTAAAGCATATGCATTATTTACGAGCGTTCCTAATGTGGACAATCTGCGTGCACGAGCCGAATTAGCACTTGAACTCAACAAATACGCCGAGGCTGCAACCCTTTATGCGGAGTTAGCCAAAATACATCCGGATAACGTTAAGATCAAAGAACAATTAGCCTATGCATTAGACCAGTCCACCCAAGCATCTCTTCCTGCAAAAACTGAAGAGAAAACTTCCGCCGAAGTTGCCTCACTGGATGATTATGCTGCAGAGAAGGAATACCGCAAAGCTTTGGCTTCCGGAAAAGCTTCTGAAGAAACACGTATTCGTTATGCGTGGCTTCTGATGCGGGAAAAGCGCTACGCGGAAGCATTCGATACGCTTGGTGACGTCGCTCACACCGATGCCCGTGAGGAAGTATTAGAGCTTGCGGCCAATGCAGCCTTTCTCGCCGGAAAATATGATCAAGCGATTCCGCTTTTGCTTGCATGGTCCGAGCGTCAGCCACAAAATGCTTCTGTTTGGCTGGATTTAGCTGATGCGTATGACGCTCGGAAAGAGCCGGGCGCTGCAGCTCAAGCAATGGGACAGTATCTGAAATTAACCCCGAATGACGACAAGAACATGTTGAAGTGGGCTGGACTTCTGGCCCGATCTGGCAAGACGTCGCAGGCGGAAGCTGTCTATCGTCAACTCCTCGCTAACGACCCTGGAAATCAGCAAGCTGTCATTGAATTGGCAACGTTATACGAATCGCGGCGTCAATTTTCTGCAGCCATCTCGGTATTGTCCAAAGGTGGAGCCGAGTCTCGTCAAGCCTATCCGAATATGCTGTATCGACTTGCCAGGCTGTATAGTTTTACGAAAAATTATCCGGCTGCAATCCGTGCATATACCCACTTGCTCGCCATGAAGGGAGTTTCTCCACGTGCCCGCGCAACGTCGAATACCAGTCTTATCGAAGCGTATCTTGAAGTCGGTGACTCAGCCGGTGCACAAAAGCGCCTGAAAGCGTTGCACGCCTGGGATTCCAGGAATCCCAAACTCCTTGTTCTTGCCGCCCGGGCTTCTATGGACGGAAAAAATCCGAAGTTGGCTGTCAAAGCGTTGGAACGTTTGTCCTCTCAACGCTCTCTAAAACCGGTTGAATTACAATGGCTGGCAGGTCAATATCGCTTGATCGGTCGTAAAGACAAGGCATTGGCTCTCTATGAAAAGCTCTTCGCCTCCAGAGAGCTGAAAACGGTTCAAGGGCTTGAGGATCTTGGTGACCTCCGTTTTGATGCGAAAAAGTACTTATCAGCGGTGAAAGCATACGAACTGGCAATAAAAGCAGGTGGAAAGGCAAATCTTTCGCTTAAACTGGCTCGTGCAGCCGATAAGGCCGGGAATAAGGCTCTTGCCCGATCAGCGTATAATCGTTTTCTGGCAACCAATCCGAATAATCCTGATGTATTGTTAGAAATAGCGCGTTTTGCGATCAACTCCGGAGAATATGTCCAGGCATTATCCCTATATGATCGTGTCGTCGCTGCTCGTGGTTCCAAAGGTCTTCTTTTGGAACTGGCTCAAGCGAATTTGGCCGCGAAACGGTTTGGCGCTGCGGAAGAATGGGCTCGCCAGGCAATGCAAGCAGGTGAAGGCTATAAAGCGACGTTAGCATTGGTCCAAGCTTTGCACTTGGAAGGGAATAGTGCCGAAGCTGACAAACTCCTCCGTGAGCACCGTCGGGAAATTATGGCACATCCAGAAGGCCAGAAGTGGTTAGGGTACGTGGATGTCGCTCGTAATCGACAGTTGCAGGCGTATGACATCTTTACCGATCTCGCCAAAGAAAAGGGACCGGACGAAGGAAAAATGTGGCTGTGGCGGGGTATCGCTGCGACCCGACGTGGTGACTATGCTCGAGCTCGAGAGAGTTTCGAGAAGGCCAAACAATTTGGTGCCACTGTACCGGAGGGACTCACAGGACAATAGCCGTTTGTGGAATTGCTGGTAGACGCGAGTATGCTGACACGAAAGGATGAGAGCCATGAAATGTATCTTCAGATTTCTCCAGGCCATTGTTTTACTGGTCTTGATCACAACCGGAGCAGCAGCAGCCTCCCAACAGGAACTGGGTGAAACGGAGGCAAGCATAACTCGTGGACCGACCACGACCAGTTCTATGGATATGTCCGTAGCGGTGACGAATGCTGATGCTTTAAGTGCGGAAATTGCCAAAGCCGAAGCGGAACTCAATGAAAAGATGAGACCCTTTGCCGGGGTATATGGTGCCGGATTTCGTGACCAGAACGACATTACTGTTTTGCATGGTGGAATCTACGGCGGGGGGACGTTATGGGATGCTCTCAAGCTCCGTCTCCAGGCCATGACGGGGCAGATTCATCAGGATGCCAAAGGGTCGCGTCATGAAACTGAGGTGTGGCGTACGGCCGTGTCATTGGGATTTGTTGATCTTTTTGTGACACCGCGCTTCGTCCTGTGGGGGGCTTTGGGATACGAAAATTTTCAATTGCAAAGCTCTGAGGGTGCAATCTGGCGAGATAGCAATGGTGATCTGAACTCGTGGCTGAGAACCCCCATGTATCGGGGATATGTCGTTGGCGGTAAGCTCGGGTTGAAATACATTTTCGATAACGAATCGGAAATCGGTGCAGAAGCGAAGCGTGAAAGTATGTGGGCCGAACACGACAAGTATGATACACGACTTTTCAACCGCATTACGGACATGACCAAAATGGCTCCGGACTTGGCCGTGAATAAGGCCCGTATTTTCACCAACATTGTCACCTTTCCAGAGCATCAGCTTCATCTCGAAGGCGGACTTGATTCCATGGAAGACGGTAACCTGCGACAATGGGGATATGCGCACTATCAGGTTCCAATCCTTTGGAGCCGAGATAAACATTGGACCGTTATTCGGCCGAATGTCTATATGGAATCCAATACCGAAGATAAACCAGGTTATTTTTCCCCATATTATCATATTACGACAGGGGTGATGTTCCATACTATTCAGGATTTCGGCTTCCTCGAAGTGGAAGCCGAGGTGAATCCTCAATTGCTGTGGACGAGGGATTCGACCAAGGATGGAGATACGCAGGAAGGTATACATGGGTTGCTTAATATCGCCTATAAATATGAATCACTCCGCATCGGCGTTGGGGTATTCGCCTACACTGATACAGATGGCTATTGGCTCAATCGAGGTAATTTTTTTCTGAAATATTCCTTTTGAGGAGTGAAAATGTTTCGCATTCTTTGTGGGCAATGTATGGCGCTCGCGTTGATTCTCTCGTCGTTGATACTTGGCTGCCAATCACAGAAGAATTCACATTCGAGCCTGGCATTTCTTGATACGTCTTGGGTGGCCTATAAGGAGACCTTCCTTCGGCCTGAGGGATATGTATGGGATGAGGCACGGCAGGAGGTGACGAGTGAAGGACAATCCTATGCCTTACTTCGCGCCGTGTGGATGCGAGACAAAGAAACGTTCTATCGCGTTTTCAATTGGACGGAAGCCCACCTTGCTCGTCCGGACGGGTTGTATTCCTGGCAATGGACTCCCAAAGATGGTGGGCGCGTTCTTGATGCCAATACCGCGACGGATGCTGATCAAGATATCGCGTTTGCGCTGATATTAGCAGCTAAAGCATTCAATATGCCCGAATACCGTGATCGAGCGAAAGCACTGATTACGGCTATACGCCAGATAGAAGGAATTCCCGTCGATGGAGGCTGGATTCCCAGCGCCGGGAACTGGGCTGTCTCTAACCGTATTATTAATTTTTCATATTTTACATTTTACGCCTATCCACATTTTGCGACTCTCGATCCGGAAGGAGATTGGCTCGGGGTACGTGAGCGATGTTACGATGTGCTGACACGCTTTCTTGAACAAAAAAATGTTCTCTTGCCAGCTGATTTTGCCATTCTCGACAAATCTGGACACTTTGTTCCTCTGGCTGAAAAAGGACGGCTTTCCGGAGATTTTTCATTCGATGCGATGCGCGTATACTGGCGCGTTGCAGTGGACTGTCTTCTGAACAACTTCCCTCGGGCGTGTAGCGATCCTGCCCGCACAACAGCCATAGTTGATATTTTGGCGAGGGACGGAGCTTTATACACACAGTATTCTGTTACTGGAGTGAAGAAAAGTGATGTCACCTCAATAAGCTTTTATGGGAGCATTTTGCCGGCACTCAAAATGTATTCACCACAGCTTGCGACGGCCTTGGTGAATGACAAGCTTTCGCCCGCAAACCTGGCTTCCATATTACGCAACCCGGATCACTATTATGACAATAACTGGACATGGTTTGGCCTGGCAGCTTGGGCAGGGCATTTGACGGCGATGGAAGATGATATGCGTTAGCTAACTTCTCCTGTTTTTCAAAAATATTATTCTCTGTGCGAAAAAGCCCCTTTAAAAGGGGGCTTTTTCGCTATCCTTAGAAAGCAAAAGTTCGTCTTCAGGGAGCATTTATGGCGTACCAAAGGTATCGAGCATTGCACGCACAACAGCCGCGTTACCGGCGGGGGTCATGTGCGTGTCGGTAGGCCAATAGTAAGTACCAACATTCGGGTCAGCGGAAAGCAGAGGGAGTAGATTCAAGGTTGGCAGGGGAGCATCTTTTAACACCCCGAGAATAAAATCAGTCATTCCATTTAAGTTGGCGATGATCTTTTTGTGCTCTGTGGCATATGCTGACGTGGGGTCCACGCGATCCATATCGAAATGCGATGCCAGCACTTGCAAAGCCGTTGGAATAACAACGAAGCGAAGGGTCAAGTCATGGGCTTGCGCTGTATCTTTGAGTTCAGCGACAAGAGATCGTATCTCCTGGCGATCCGCATCGGTAAACCATTCCATATTGATAAACGTACGATAGAAAGGATGGAGGGCAAACGGCTGATCAACGCCTGACGTGAGTTGAGGATATGATTTCCCTCCATCTTTCAGGTGAAGGGGATAATACCCTAGGGGATCGGAATCGGGAGTCGTGGCGGCATGCGCTTCCGGAACAGCGGAAAGCCCGTTGGAATCTCGTAAAAATGTGATGAGATTGCGCAAAGACATCAATCGGAAAAAGCGCCATGGTGTTGTCTGTTCTTCGGTAACACGCTTATTATACACGATAATATCAGCAGCTAAATCATTTCCCATGTAGAGCAGCACATACACCGTTTTTCCTTGGAAGCGCGAATATCCTTCAGAATCCTTGCTGGTCATGAAATCAAGAATTTGTTTGTAATGCGCTAACCCGTATCCGCCTTTGCAAGCTGCATAGACTGGAATATGCGTTCGCTGCTCATACTGGTTATAAATACTATCGGCCGATCCGGTTCCGGCTCCGTAACAGAAAGAATCCCCGATAAAAAGTGTTGCGGCTTTAGCTGGAACAACATGATTGTGCCAGCCCAAAGTATCAGTGGGCTCCAAGTCGAAAGTTGGTTCCGGATTGGCTGTTAATCCATAAGCTTTATATGAATCAATGGCCGATCCTTTTTGTGTTGGAGCATTCGGTTCATAAACAAATCCCTTGAGCCATGGACGGTATAACGGGTGTGTCGAAGGAGCAATGACACCGTAGGAGTACAGAAGTTCCACTTGTTTTTTGGAAAAAACGCCGAGGTTTCCAGCAAAATAATAGAGCAAAATATCTACGGCCAATAACGCCAAATATAAAGAAACGGCGACAATGACGATATTGAGGCTGAATTGAGCAGCCCTGTTCGCAGGGGGCATACGCATAATGATTGTGTCCGTGTGTTACACCGAAACGGTGTGGGGTGGGTTTATGAGGCCGCACCGGTCGGTGCGGCCTCAATGCATTACAGGTTGTACAGTCTGGAACCTGGAACAATTGTCAGATTGTTCTCTTGCAAAACCTCAATAGCTTGATCTGTTCTATCGAATCGGAAGATAATGATGGCGGTTTCGGCACTCTGATGAACGAAGGCGTACATGTATTCCACATTAATACCATTGCCGCTCAGCAGTTTGAGAATGGAATGCAAGCCGCCTGGTTTGTCCGGCACTTCGACAGCAACAACAGCAGTACGTCCAACGGTAAAGCCATTATCTTTAAGTGCTTTTTTGGCGCGTTCATGATCCGAGAGAATAAGACGCAGAATACCGAAATCAGATGTATCGGCCAGAGATAGCGCGCGAATACTGATGTTTTCTTCGGCCAGAATCCGGGTCACTTCTTCCAGACGACCGGCGCGGTTTTCCAAAAATATGGATATCTGTTCGACCTTCATAAGGGATCTCCCTGATAAAAGTGCACGGAATGCGGTTGGTTACCGCATGTCCAGAATGCGTTTGGCCTTGCCTTCAGAACGTTGGATGGCTCTCGGCTCAACGAGTTTGACGACTGCCGTGACACCCAAAAATTCTTTGATATTTTTCTGAATTTTCGCTTCAAGTTGTTGAAGCTTCTTGACTTCATCAGAAAAGATTTTTTCATCAACTTCCACTTGAACTTCCAAAGAGTCAAGTGTGCCTTCGCGTTTGATAAGAAGTTGATAATGTGGGGACAGACCGTCAGTTTCAATGAGAATACTTTCGATTTGCGATGGGAAGACATTGACCCCACGAATAATGAGCATATCGTCACTTCGTCCCATCACGCGATGCATCCGAGCTAATGTACGTCCACAGCGACAGGGAGTGATGTTCAGCTTTGTGATATCGCGGGTACGGTAACGAATAAGCGGCTGACCTTCTTTGGTCAGTGTTGTGATAACGAGTTCGCCGGTCTCTCCAGGAGGTAAAGGTTCTCCGGTGATGGGGTCGATGATTTCGGCTAGAAAATGATCTTCCATGATATGGAGACCGTTTTGAGCCGTTTCGCATTCGATGCCGACACCTGGCCCCATGATTTCGGACAGGCCGTAAATATCGATCGCTGTGATGCCTGTACGTGATTCAATATCGCGGCGCATTTCTTCAGACCAGGGTTCGGCTCCAAAAATACCGATGCGAAGTGGTAATTCCTTGAAATCAATACCGGACTCCAAAGCCGCTTCATACAGATGGAGAAAATAGGAGGGGGTACAGCAAATGACTGAGGCTCCGAAATCGCGAAGCAAGGCTACTTGACGTTTGGTTGCACCGCCCGAGATGGGAATAACCGTACACCCCAAGGTCTCGCCGCCATAATGCGCACCGAGTCCGCCTGTAAAGAGGCCGTAACCATAGGCGTTGTGGACAATATCTTTGGGGGTTGCGCCAGATGCCATGAAACTGCGGGCCATAAGCTGCCCCCAAATTTCGACGTCACGCTTCGTGTAGCCAACAACCGTGGATTTGCCTGTCGTTCCAGAGGAAGCATGAATACGAACAATATTATCTTTGGGAACTGCGAACAGCCCATACGGATAATGATTGCGCATATCCTGCTTTTCTGTGAAAGGCAGATACTTGACGTCGGAGAGCTTTTTGATGTCTTCAGGCTTGATTCCGACATTGTCGAAAGCTTTTTTGTAGAAGGGGACATTGGCGTACACACGGTGTACCAGAGCCTGAAGCCGACGCAGTTGCAGTGCTTCCAGTTCCTCTCTGGGCATGGTCTCGTTAGCAACATCGAATATCATGTAAAATCCTCCAGGGCGCGAAATAAGAAGAACCTGTTATCAGTGCCTGAAAACGTTGTTTGTCGTCAACCATATCGGCATGATCGGCACTGTATACTGCGCTATTTGCGTAGCGAATCGAAATCCTTTACAACCGGCATGCCGTTCGGCGCAATGATTTTGAACAGACAAGATGCCTTTGTCCATCAACGTTTCACCACAAGATAAAGCAAATTTATGACGACACTCGATAAGGCCAAAATCGTGGCCTCCTGGCTGGATGAAAAAAAAGCAACTGATATCGTTGTTCTTGATGTCGCTGGCCTATGCTCTATTGCCGAAGCCATGGTGATTGCCTCCGCCGCCAACCTCCGTCAGGCCAAGTCGTTGGCCGATGATATACTTAAGCGGTGCGGTGAAGAGGGCATTTCCTTCCTTGGAATGGAAGGCTACAAGAATAGTCAATGGATTCTCGTCGACTTAAATGACGTCCTTGTTCATGTGTTTCTTGAAGAAGCCAGATCTTTTTATAATATTGAGGGTTTGTGGTCACAAGGGACGCGTATCGACTTGCCTGGCCACACCTCGCACGGGGAAGATGAATGAAAGCCAAACGATCGGTTGTCTTATGCATCCTTGATGGTTTCGGCCTTGCTCCGGAAGGACCAGGCAATGCAGTGACCCAAGCGAAGACGCCGCGTATTGATGCGCTCTTTTCCGAATACCCCCAGACCAGCCTGGAATGCGCCGGTCGAGCCGTCGGGTTGCCGGAAGGATTTATGGGCAATTCCGAGGTCGGCCATATGAATATCGGAGCTGGCCGCGTTGTGTATCAGGATATGACACGCATTGATATTGCCATTGAAAACAATGAACTCGAGACGAATGCGACCTTGATCGATTTGATGGAGAAAACCCAAGCTCGTGGAGGCAGTCTTCACCTTATGGGGCTTCTGTCCGATGGAGGCGTGCACAGCCATATTGAGCATGTGAAAGCGCTCCTCCAGATGTGTAAAAATAAAGGGTTGCGTTCTGTTCATCTCCATGCGTTTCTTGATGGCCGCGATACCCCACCTACAAGTGGAAAAGGGTACGTTGAACAAATTCTTGGCGCGATGAACGACATCGGAATCGGTGACGTCGCGACCGTCACGGGACGGTTTTGGGCCATGGATCGGGACAAACGCTGGGAGCGCGTTGAAAAGGCGTATATTGCTTTGACCTCAAGTCAGGGGGAAACGGCTCCTGATGCCCTTTCTGCTGTTGCTGCATCCTATGATCGCGATGAAAACGATGAATTCGTCAAGCCGACGATTATCCTTGATGAATCTGGTGCACCGGTTGGACCTATTCGCGACGGAGACGGTGTCTTTTTCTTTAATTTCCGTGCCGACCGTGCCCGTGAGTTGACACGTGCCTTTATTGATGAGTCTTTTGAAGCATTTGATCGCGTGACCCGGCCTGATTTGGCTGGCTATGCCACCATGACGGAGTATGAGTCCTCGTTTGGCGTACCGGTTGCCTTTGGTCCACAGACCATTGTCAATTCTCTTGGAGAAATGGTGTCGCAAGCCGGGATGCGGCAATTGCGCATTGCCGAGACTGAAAAATATGCCCATGTCACATATTTCTTTAGTTGTGGGCGTGAGAGTGAGTTTCCTGGAGAAGAGCGCGTCCTCATTCCGTCCCCTCGTGATGTCGCCACGTACGATCTCAAACCGCAAATGAGCGCCTGTACCGTTGCCGATGCACTCGTAGAACGCCTGGAAAGCCGCGAGCTTGATTTTGTCGTGGTCAACTTTGCCAATCCAGATATGGTGGGGCATACAGGAATATTGGCGGCAGCCATTCAAGCGATTGAAACTGTTGACGGTTGTGTGGGGCGGGTTGTCGATACGGTTTTAGAGCAAGATGGCATACTCATCATAACGGCCGATCACGGGAACGCTGAAGTCATGATGACGCCGGATGGAGCTCCAGTCACCTCGCACTCAACGAATAATGTTCCCTTTGTACTTGTCGACCCTGCGCGCAAAAGTGCGACATTGGAGACAGGCAAATTGGGAGATATTGCCCCGACTGTCCTGCATTTGCTTGAACTGGAGCAACCTGGAGACATGACAGGCAAAAATCTTATTGTTTCTTCAAATCAAGGATAGTGACTGTGCCCTCCGCCAAAAAACCAATGACTCCAGTCAAACCGGTGGGCGTGGAGCTGATTTATCTCTACCCCTGTCCTGCATGTCGGCGGGAAGTTCCCGTCATTGCCCCGACCAAGCCGGCTATGGCACAATGCGATGTGTGCCGCGCCAAGTTCCCCATTGTTCCGATTGATGAACGTGCTATGCGCTTCGTGAAAATCATGTTGGGCAACGGCAAGGCTGCTATTGACCCTGACTTTTTGTAATCCGTGCGGCCTGCATGGCCGCACGCCCAGCGAGGAATCATGTCGGATATGGCAATGTCTTCCTCTCCACCGATGCGGAATCAAACGGCGCGGCAACGCATTCTCGACGTGTTGAAAGCTGCAGATGAGCCACTTTCGTCCAAGGATATTTCCTCCTTGGCTCGGGTTTCGGAAAAAGATCTTTTTCAACACCTCGATCATCTGCGTCGTTCCGCGAAAGGAGAGGCTTTGCGGCTTGATATGGTTCCCGCCCATTGTATGGCCTGTGGGTTTGTTTTTGCGAAACGGGAACGTACAACTCGACCGGGGCGTTGTCCTCTCTGCAAAAGTACGCGTGTCAGCCCAGCGCTTTTTTTGTTAAATTCTTCCTGACGGGTGGACATAGCGATAAATTTGGGCAATATCCCAAGAAGATGTATCGATTGTCGTCTTTGATGTACCCAATACAATTGCAGGAACACGTGCACAAGGAGAACTGACGCATGGCGAAAAGCCCCCTGGCCGGAAAACCGGCACCGCATTCCATGCTGGTAGATATTCCTAAACTCATTACAGCATATTACAGCGATGCCCCCGACGTCGCTATCCGGGAACAACGCGTCGCGTTCGGTACATCGGGACATCGTGGGTCTTCATTAAAAACGTCTTTTAACGAGCATCATATCCTCGCTGTTACACAAGCCATTTGCGATTACCGAAAAGAACAAGGATATGACGGCCCTTTGTTTGTCGGAAAAGATACTCATGCATTGTCCGAACCGGCATTTATTACGGCTGTTGAAGTGCTTGCCGCCAATGATGTCGCTTTTTATTACCAGGATGATTTCGGGTACACTCCAACGCCTGTTATTTCCCACGCTATTCTCACCTACAATGCTGGACGGACTGAGCACCTGGCTGATGGCATTGTTATCACCCCGTCGCATAATCCTCCACAAGATGGTGGATTCAAGTATAATCCACCTCATGGTGGCCCAGCTGATACAACAGCAACAAAGATTATTGAAGATCGGGCAAATACCATTCTGGCTGAAGGCTTGAAAAGCGTAAAACGTGTGTCGAGAACGCGCGCATTTGCTGCAAACGGAGCAAGTGCATACGACTATATTGCTCCCTATGTTGCCGATTTGGCCAACATGGTCGATATGGATGCTATTCGGTCGGCAGGCTTGAAAATTGGCGTTGATCCACTTGGAGGGTCGGGTATTGCATATTGGCAGCCTTTGGCTGAACGATATGGGCTCAATCTTGAAGTGGTCAATCCCCGTGTCGACCCAACTTTTTCTTTCATGACAGTCGACCATGACGGCAAGATTCGTATGGACTGTTCCTCTCCGGATGCCATGGCGAGCCTTATCCAACATAAAGACAAATTCGATATCGCCTTTGGGAATGATCCTGATTATGATCGACACGGTATTGTCACAAGAAGTGTTGGGTTGCTCAATCCGAATCATTACCTTTGCGTGGCAATTCATCATTTATTCAGCAACCGACCGAACTGGCGAGCCGATGCGGCTGTTGGAAAGACCCTCGTCTCCAGTTCGATGATTGATCGTGTGGCTGCCGACCTCGGAAGAACGCTGTCTGAGGTACCGGTTGGCTTCAAATGGTTTGTCGACGGGCTTCTCGATGGATCGTATGGTTTTGGAGGAGAGGAGAGCGCGGGGGCTTCGTTTTTACGAAAAGACGGAACGGTTTGGACAACGGATAAAGACGGTATCATCATGGATCTTCTTGCTGTTGAAATTACCGCCACAAAAGGCAAAGATCCGGGACTGCTTTATACCGAATTGACCGAACGTTTCGGGAACCCGGTGTATGAACGCATAGACAGTGCGGCCACTCCCGAGCAAAAAGCCAAATTGAAAAATTTATCGCCGGAAAATGTCACAGCCGATACGCTTGCCGGTGAAACCATTACCGCCGCTATGACAAAAGCTCCGGGCAATAATGCTGCAATCGGTGGTTTGAAAGTCACGACGAAAAATGGATGGTTTGCGGCCAGACCGTCAGGGACTGAAGATATCTACAAAATATATGCTGAAAGTTTTCTTGGACGCGATCATCTCAAGCGCATCCAGGATGAGGCGAAAGAAATTGTTGCTCAAGCTCTTGCCTAATGGAGACAGTATTCCTCTGGGATGCAGCTTGGCTTGCATCTCGGAGGTTGGTACGGGCGTTTTGGAGGCATGATGGCAATGGATGCCGTGTTTCAGACTTTCCTGCGTGTAGCCGGCGGGATCAATGTTGTGATGGACATCGATGGCACCGTGATGCATGCCAACGACGCGGCGTTGGAAGTGCTTGGCTCAATGCCTCCCGATGCCCGAAACTTTTTTTCGCTCCTGGATGAACAAACGCGTCTTCAGGTTCAGCATAATGCGCAAAACAACATAACCACTCCCATTGACTTTGCCATCAAGCACGAAGAACAATATTACCAAGGTAAAATAAGTCTGTCCCCGCCCGAATCGGGGCATGTCCCTGTACTCTTGCTGCATGGTAACGATGTCAGTGAGAAGCGAGCAATGGAAGAAGATTTGCGCCGAGAGAAACAGCGCCATCTTTATCTTCTCGAAGCACTGCCGGGATTTGTGTTCATCATCAATGAAACAGCACACGTCTCCTTTGCGAACCGCACATTTCGCCGACTTTTTGGTCACCCCAAATCTTTGGACTGCCATATCGCTGCCGATGTGACGCAAACACCGTGTTCTATTGATTCTCCCTATGAAGCCATGCGTCGCAAACGTCCTGTGCAACGCGAGTGGACCGATTCGAAAGATCGCGTCTATCATGTGCATTGTCATCCAATGACCGACCTTGATGGGTCATTACTAGCGTTGGTCATGGGAATCGATATCACGGCGCGTAAACGAGCCGAAGATGCTTTGCGACAAGCGCATGATGAGTTGGAAATGCGGATTCGGGAACGTACACGTGAGTTACTTGAGTCGGAATCTCGTTATCGAGCGATTGTGGAGGACCAAACCGAACTGATTTGCCGGTTTACTCCAAAATTGATGATTTCTTTTGTCAACAATGCGTTTTGTCGATTTTTTGATGTTGAGAAGGAAGAGGTATTGGGCCAGCCGTTTACACCACCTGTCCCCGAAGAAGACAAAATTGCGGCGATGAATCTGATGGCCGACGTCAGTCCGGAAGATCCGGTTCGGACTGAAGAATTTCGTATTGTCACGCATGGGGAAACGTATTGGATGCGTTGGTCGGTACGGGCGATATATGATCAGTCCGGAACCGTTATAGAATATCAAGCAGTTGGTCGAAATATTACTTCACGCAAACAAGCCGAACGACGATATCACGATCTTGTTCAAAATTTGCCTGTTATTGTATTTTCCATGCTGCCGAATCTTGGGATTGAATTTATCAGTCAGTCATGTCGAACTATTTTGGGATATGCCCCCTCCGAGGCAACGCAGAATCCAGACTGGTTCTTGGAAAATATTCACGAGGAAGACAAAAATCGCGTCAAGCAACAAATGGATTCGTTTGTTGTGGATAGAAGTTTGCCGTTATCTCTTGAATTCCGGTTCCGTCATGCAAAAGGATACATTGTCCATTTGCTGTTGAAATCCATTCCTCGTCCCAATGCATCGGATAAGTCATATCCCGAAGGCGTCGAGGGCATTATCATGGACATGACCGAGCGCTTTTTTCTCGACAAGATGCTTGTACAGCGCGAGAAGCTCAATACACTTGGCGCAATGTCTGACGAGATTGCCCACGAATTTCGTAATCCCCTGACAGCGTTGGCCGGATTTGCCAATCGACTGGCAAAGAAACAGCCGGATTTGCCTGAAGTGGGAGTGATTCTTGAGGAAGCAGGGCGTCTTGAATCCTTGCTCAACCGACTGCGGAGTTATCTTAACAAGCCTGAAGAAGCGGTTCGTGAAGCATGTTCAGTGAATGCTATTCTTCGCTTTTGCGTGGATCTGCTTGGTCAAACCCTCGCCAGGCAATCACTTGCCTGTATGCTCGAACTGGATGAAGGCGTTTCAAGTATCGCGTCGGATCAAGATACGTTGACGCAGATTTTTTTGAACCTCATTCAAAATGCAGCAGTCACTGTGGAACCAAGTGGACAATTGCGAATTAAAACATTCGAAACACGACGGGATGTCAGTGTTGAATTTACGATGGAGCCCCGTATTCAGAAAACACGCGATTCAAGCTTGCTCTTTACCCCGGAAGGAGACGGACAAGCCGATTCGAGCCTGGCTGTATCCTATCGGCTTATGCGGAATATCGGGGGCTTCATTTTGCAAAATCAAAATGGAGAAACGGCTGTTTTTACAGTGACTCTACCGAAAGAGGATGTGCGAAACCTTGGAGACGTTTCGTAAGGAAAGTTCAAGAAGAACGTATCTTCGAATTCTTGATCTTCTGTCAGAATTGCTGGTTGTGCTGGAATAAAATTTTGCGTGCATTCCAACTTGAAAAGATCGAAGAGACAGCGTGATACTTCATGAGAAGTAACATGCTTGGCTGCTTTATCCTCTCCCATGTAAGACGAATTGCTCCCTAGACTCCATCAGACCGGGTGGAAAATAATGCCGTCTACAATTTCGCTTCCCATGTGCTACTCATCGGATTGCATGGAGTGCGTCCTCCTCAATAGCGTAGACATTGCTTCGTGCGCTTAAAAGCACGATAAAAAATGATCGTTGGTGATTTCTCTCGATGAAGAGGGAGAGAAACGTGGGATGCGGAGGGAAACACTGCCTCCCAGGCCTTCAGCTATTCCCAATCTTGCTGGCCGTATCGTTTTAAAATTCGTGCTAATCTCCCAGAAGAGCGCAGCTCACGAAGGCCTTTGTCGAAAATATCAGCATATGTCTTGGATTTGGGATTTTGAGGAGAAAAGGCAATGAATATATCAACAGGGGGACTTCCAGCGTTCACTTGTGCGACCTTATTGAGTATCCCCATTTTCAAGGCCGTATACGTCCCAACATTGGAATCCTCAGCAAGAACATCGATTTTTTTGTCCATCAACAGCTTGAAATTATTTTTCAGAGCCTTTTTCCCTTCGCTAATGACAATGGCATCGGTGCCGAGATTGGCGTAAATATAGGTATTCAGTGCCGTTCCGTAATCATAGTACTTAATGATACCAAGACGCTTGGAGTCCAACGACTCAGGACTGGAGTACGTCCAATGATCGTTTTTTCGGACAAAAAAGGTATTTCGGGGGCGGCCGATGGGCTCATCGGGAAAAATAAAATCGTTCGATTCGGCTTTGGTGGTGCCAATGATCCCGGTATCCTTACCGGATTGTACATCTTCAATGGCTGTTTTCCACGGTTTCACCGTGTAAATTACCTTATGGCCAGCTTTTTTGAAAATCCGTTTGGCAATTTCGACAGCATAGCCTGGTTTTGAAGAGCGGGGAGAACAATTGAATGGGCACCACGTATCGGCCGTCAAAATGATGGTATCAGCCCAAATCGGTGAACTCTGGAACAGGACCAAATAAAGCAACAAAAAGACAGGAATAATAACGAGATGACGCATGGACGCGCTCCTTATTCTCTGTGGGAGTCTGCCGAGATGCCAGCATGGCTGTATGCCAGCATCTTTTATATGGCAACATGCCCTTGAAGAACAGGAAATTCAAGCAAAGATACTCGTTGAATCCACTCTGCGCGTATCATCAGCATAGTGCCCGAAAATATCTTTCCGATGATGCAAAGGGACGTATCTCGTTCCTTCCGTCCGTACCATCCGTGATCCGGCGAAAAATGATTTACTCGCAACGTGCCGAAAAGTTTATGCTTCTGTTGTCGTATCAGTTTCTGTTGTCGTATCAGTTTCTGTTGTCGTATCAGTTTCTGTTGTCGTATCAGTTTCTGTAGTCGTGTCAGTTTCTGTTGTCGTGTCAGTTTCTGTAGTCGTGTCAGTTTCTGTTGTCGTGTCAGTTTCTGTTGTTGCATCAAGGGTAATAGCGCTGACTGCATCGCTAAAAGTAAGCATCGCATCAATCTGGTCAGAAACCGTATCCGCTGAATACAGGCTTCCTTGATACGCATTAAGAGCGTTATAATATTGATATTGGGGAGAAGCCGTAACTTCTTCAGGCAGCATGCTCTGCAGAGTTTCCTCAAATGTGGACATGGCTGACGATTGGCTTTCTCGTGGGTTCTTGCTGTATTTGGCAGCAATCATATCAGCCTGCATTTTTTGCACGGCTTGGGCATACTGAAACGCTCCCGTTGCGATATCTTCAAGAGCCATAATAAACCTCCATCATGTTGTTTCTCTTGTTTGAGCATATATTGTGCCAAGTTTTGTTTTATGTTTTTTCTTAATAAAATAAGTATGATAATCAAAAAGAGGGCGGCAAAGCTTGCCGTGTACATGGTGATGGGCGGCATTGCGAACTCTCTCGAACGGCTTTTCAATTGGCGTGTTTTCACGTATGTCACGCCCCGTCGGCATTACGCACCCCGATAACGGGTGTTCCTCGAACGGCCTGTCCGTTCTCTTCTTCAAATCAGGTGAATCATGGCCAAGCGCATTGATCTCGACACGTCTCGGCGGATCGATATTGTCCGCATTATTCTCATGTCCTTTGTTATTTTGGCACATACCGGACGAGGGTTTGTGTCATATGTTCCGAATATGGAACCAACGGCAGCGTATATTTATGAAATTTTCAACAATAATGTCTGCTATATTACTGTTCCATTGTTTTTTTCAATTTCAGGCTATCTTTTTATGCGGTCATTTACTTTGACCCCCTCAGCCTATTTCACAATGTGTAAAAAGAAATTTATTACAGTATTTATTCCTTTTCTCCTCTTTAACTTGATATGGCTTCTCTGGATTTACTTTATTGGAAGTATCCCCAATATGGGGACGAAGAATTTCATTCTTCAACAAGGTATTTTTGTTAAATTATTTGGTATCAATACACTTCCTATCAACTATCCTTTGTGGTTTTTGCGCGACCTCTTGATTATTTTTGCAGTATCTCCTGTTTTTATATTGATTTTCAATGAGATTCGCTACCTTGGGCTCCTTTTGCTGTATTATTTATGGATGACGCAAAATCCTACCTTGGCGTTTACATTGTATGGCCACGCTTTTTTCTTTTATCTGGGAGGAATTTTCAGCCGGCAAGAGCTTCCCATCGGGGAGAGCACAAAAATCGAAAAATTGATTATTCCCCTCTATCTTGCTGTTCTTTTCTTTTTAACGATTGATCAGCATTTTGGTCTGGATCAACTGACCACTATGTATATTTTCAAAGCCAATATGGTTCTTGGCGTATTTTTTCTGTGGTGCATTTCACGGTTTGACGTCATCAAGAATAATAAATTGCTTGAGTTCACCGCTCGGTATGCGTTCTTCATTTATCTTGCCCATGAACCGACCTTGTCATTTCTTCAAAAATTCATTTCCACATTTTTCACCCCGACCAATTCCGCGACACAACTCCTGTATTATTTCGGATCATGCATTGCCACGATGGCAATCGCTCTGTGTATTGGCATGGCTCTGGAAAAGACGGTGCCTTCTGTTTATGCCTTTGCAACAGGAGCGAGGATGCCGCGGAAAGACTGCCACGCCAAAGACGTGAAAAAAGAAAATCCGGCATAGACGGAAACGATAAAGGAAAGCACATGGCGAGAGAACGCACTGAACGGAGAATGGAGCGTATTCAATACGTCCTTGAACGACGTCAAAAAGACCTGACGCTGATCATCAATAATATTCATGATCCGCACAATGTGTCGGCGATTTTACGGAGTTGTGATGCCTTCGGCGTCGGTCATGTCCATCTCTATTATACAGATACACCTTTTCCCGTGTTAGGAAAAAAAACATCTGCCTCGGCGAAGAAATGGATCACCATGCAACGCCATACGAATGGGCCTGACATGGTTAACGCCTTGTCTCAAAAAGGTTTTCAGATCGTGCGGACAGGATTTAGTGCAACGGCAACGTCCTTACTCGATTGGGACTTCACGAGACCAACCGCCGTCGTTATGGGAAACGAGCATGACGGAGTTGATGACGAACTCATGCAACTTGTGGATAAAGAACTCTATATTCCCATGAGCGGCATGGTTCAAAGCCTCAATGTGTCTGTCGCATCGGCAGTGATTTTATATGAAGCCTATCGACAACGTCAGGAGGCGGGGTTCTACGACCAACCATCATATTCTGCGGAAGAAATTGAGACGCTGCAATCGATTTGGTCACAAAAGTAGTTTGACCAATTTATATCGCCTCCTGGAGCGCGTGAACTTTGGCACGGATATCGTCGGCGAGAAGTTTGCTGTTTTGCTTCGCAAGAGATGTGATCTGCACATCGTCATATGCGTTTTCAAGCTTGATGTTATTGCCACGGACATTCGCGACTGCGGCGGTGGTTTTGGACTTCGCCAGACTTGATCCTTGGACATGCCCAATTGTCGCACTCCCGGCATATACGGCAGGGAATCCCGCGAGAAAAGAGCGAAGATCACGGTCAAGATCATCGAATTGTGTTGGGTTGAAGCGAATATCAAACGGACCGGCCGCCTCAATGGCTTCTCGATAGATGGCATGGCAGCACCCGGAGACACTCAAGCACGGGCGTGTATAATCAAAAAGTCCAGTATCAAGACTGCCAGCGCAATTGTCGAACAGAAGAATGCGCTCCTTGAAAACTGAATCATCGCCGAGAGCGGCCAATGCATGCTGGCTCAACAAATTGATATCAGCTGATTGCATACAATGTGGCGGAGCTGCATCGCGGATTTTTACACCAACAGCACCGGCGTGCGGATAACGTCTGGCCTGTTGCAACAGCAACGTAAGCCAGTCGGCAGGCACAACGACATCGTCATCAAGAAACACCGCATATCGAACGGTCTTGACGATATCGTGCATTAACAGCCAATTCCGCGCTCCTGGAGCTCCGATATTGGTGGGCAAATGAATAATGTTCAGTTGGTTTCGATCGAAGTTTTCCACCGCCGCATTCAAGACGGCTTTGGTATCGTCTCCCGACCCATTGTTGAGAACAAGCAGCGGGGCTGCCCCTAAATTGGAGGCCGCAAGACTGTCCAAGCTGTGTTTGAGTAACGACGCATTGTTATAGGAATACATCAATACGGCAGCTTCAGAGGGTTGTGCCGGAATGAGCGTATTGTCAGCAGAAGGCGATGTACACACTAAATCATGTGTAACCAATGTCATATTCACATGCCATGGCATCCGTTGCCACAGAGATTGAGTGAGTGTTGAGGCTTTCGTGGTTTCCCCAAGGTTTCGGGCCATTGCTGCAAGGGCCATGTCAGTCCATGGAGACCAAATACCAGCAGGAAGTTGTGATAAAAGTGCCGAAGCTCGCGTTGTGTCCCCATGGTGCCAGGCCATTTCAGCAAGAAGACGTAGCCGTATCGGTTCGAGCTCTGCCGGCCACGCCGCCCCAACGAGCAATCGACGGCTCCGAGAATGGTCGGGGAGGGCAACCAACGCTGTAAAGACATGGTCGAGCCAATACAATCCCGATCGAGGCGCTTTAAGCGCGGTATCCCAAAAGCGATCAATGAGTTCCGTGTCACCTACAATACGGAGTTGATTCCAGAGTTGAGTATCTTCCGGGGGAGAAATAGCACGGTGAAGCGCCGTGAGTATACGCATCAGTGCTGGAGGAAGCGCAATACCGGCGTTTGCTAATGTCAAAAGGTCCTGAATGGCCTCAATATTGAGTGGCCGTGATTGCCAGGACCACGTTGCCATGGCGACAGCAAGCGCGACGAGTTCCGGATGGTGTGTTCGCTGCTCAAGACATGCGCGTACGATATAGGCTTGTCGCAGACGATTTTCGCTTCCGAGAGCATAATCAGGGATGGCGTCGAGTGCGGTCAAAAGGATACTGGGTGCCAGACTCGGCATGGGGCCTATGGGACGTGAAGACATGACGTTTCCTGTTGACGAAGTATAAAGTCGAGGCAAAGCGCCTTGCATATTGTCATCGAAGACGGTGTTGCATGCAAGTCGCATCGTGTCAAAGAAAAGCCCTATGAGAAAAATATGGTAAGAAGACAATGACGTTGTATGACACGCAGGTTGACGTTGATAGGGCAGTTCAAATTCTTCAACAGGGCCGTCCGTTGATTTACCCAACCGAAACGTTTTTTGCTCTTGGAGCTGGAGCCTTCTTTGAACATGGCCAACAGGCTGTGGTAAACATCAAAAACAGGCCGGAGGGAAAAGCGTTCCCCTTGCTGTGTGCCAATATGGCGCAAGTTGAATCCATATTGGCTCCGTCATTCTTCAACTCACAATATATGCCGATCATCTATAATTTGGCCGATTGTTTTTGGCCAGGACCTCTTTCCATTGTGGTGCCGGCACGCACGGGACTTCCTCCGCATATTCTTGGTCCGAACCACACAGTATCCATACGGATTACTTCCCATCCCACCGCAGCGGCCCTTGCTCTAAAAATAGGTATGCCAATTTCGGCATCCAGCGCCAATGTTTCCGGTCAGCCACCAGTCCATGACGCACTCCTGCTGGATCCTACGCTCCTCGCGACAACCGGTGCATGTTGCGTGGAGGGCCCTTCGCCGGCAGGCGGTCTTCCTTCTACCGTTATCACGCTGTCCGGTGGCCGCACACTTCATCTATTGCGAGAGGGTGCAACATCGCGCCAAGCTCTCTGTGACGCCGGATTTCAAATATATGAAAAAGCTGTTCCGAGATAACGTAGAGTTGGTTTAAAAAATTTCACTTTGAATGTGAGAATTCGGAGACATTCAAAAGTTAGTTTAACATTTTGAACGTTTGCTATCATAATAATATTATGACTCCATTTATTAAATCATGAAATATCAAATGATTAAGTAGAAAAATGAATGAATAGCAACTTTGGCAAGCCTTTTGCTAGAACCTCAATAACCTTTCTCTTTTTACAAGAACCGGCTCATCAGGAATCCAGGCCCGATGAGCCGTTTTTTTGTGTCTTTTTCGCTGATGCGAAAAGCCATATGAACAAGTGTGTTCAAAGCCGTTCTCGCAAACAGGTTTATAAGCATATGGATTGGCAGCGGTGTGGGATAATCTAAAATTTCCACCTAAGTGATGACACGAAGTCCAGTTCAAACGAGAAAAGCGTTTAAAAAATTTCACTTCAATCATTGAGTTTGGCGAAGATTCACAAAGCGGTTTAAGGTTTTGAACGATTGGTATTGCATTACTATCGCTGTCATCATTTTTAAAGTCATGTATATCAGTATATTAAACAAGAACACACGTGAACAGTAACTTTGGCAAGCCTTTTGCTAGAACTTCAATAACCTTTCTCTTTTTACAAGAACCGGCTCATCAGGAATCCAGGCCCGATGAGCCGTTTTTTTGTGTCTTTTTCGCTGATGCGAAAAGCCATATGAACAAGCGTGTTCAAAGCCGTTCTCGCAAACAGGTTTATAAGCATATGGATTGGCAGCGGTGTGGGATAATCCAAAATTTCCACCTAAGTGATGACACGAAGTCCAGTTCAAACGAGAAAAGCGTTTAAAAAATTTCACTTCAATCATTGAGTTTGGCGAAGATTCACAAAGCGGTTTAAGGTTTTGAACGATTGGTATTGCATTCCTATCGCTGTCATCATTTTTAAAGTTAAATATATCAGTGCATTAAACAGGAATACATATAAACAGTATCTTTGGCAAGCCTTTTGCTAGAATCTTAATAACCTTTCTCTTTTTACAAAAACCGGCTCATCAGGAATCCAGGCCTGATAAGCCGGTTTTTTATATGGGTTGCAGTGTCGCGGAAAGTACACGGCCAAGCGCCTCCATGACCATATCAACTGATATTTCCTCCATACATATCGGTCTCCGACATGTAAGATTGCGACAGAGTTGAGAACATGGTGAACATGCGGCCTTGGTTGATACAATTTCAGAGCCGATCGGGGCGAAAACCGCAGGGTCTGTCGGACCGAAAAGGCTCACGGTGGGCTTTTGAAGCAATCCCGCAAGATGCATTGGCCCCGTATCGCCCCCTATGACCGCAAGGGCACTATTGCAGAGCTGAATGAGATCCTCGACTTGGTCGCAATATACGTAAGGCCATTCATTAATCTCCACGCCTTGCTCTTGTTCTACGGGACCAACAACAAAAAGAGGGTCAAACCCGTGTACTCGTAGTCGAGAAGCAAGTGAAAAAAATTGAACACGGGGCCAATTTTTTTTGGGATGTCCAGAACCAGAAAAAAGCAGGACAGTCCGTGTGCCGTGTTGTGTTGGAGAAGCAAAGAGTTGATGGAAGTATTCTCGGTTATCTCTTGGTATATCCAATCCAAGCGCGGACAATTGAGTCGCATAGGCGTAGAGGGGCGACGTTGATTGTCCCGGTGTGTAGCCTTGAAGTGAGATGATACGATTTGTTTGAAGGCCTGTCGGCCGCTTATCAAGATGAAAGCGAAAAACAAGACTCTGTTGAAAGCTCGACAGTGCATCATGAATGCGTTTGGAATCCGGACTAAAGAGATCCCGCATGGTTTGGTGAATACATGCTGGTGCTGGATGGATATCAAGCGGTTTGAGGAAAGCAAGCCTGGAACTCGAGCCATGCCAGTAGCAATTGATGTTGGGAAAGAATTGGCGAATGGCAGCGATCGATGACCACGTTAATAAAAAATCACCGAAAGCACCGCCATGATCCAAAATAATCTTGTCACAAGTATTGCTTTGTCGTAAGTCTGAGAGAAGTTGCATAACGTAATGGTATAAACCGTACTGCCTTGAAATCAAGATATTGATGGAGGTTTCCTTGCTCAAGAAGCCGTGTCCAAAGTGTGGCGAAGAAATTGTATATTACAGGAATCCTGTCCCCACAGTTGATATTATCATTCATATACCAGGGCAGGGTGTTGTTCTTATCGAACGTCAGAATGAACCGTACGGGTGGGCCATCCCCGGTGGATTCATTGACTACGGAGAACAAGCCGAGGTCGCGGCGATACGTGAAGCAAAGGAAGAGACTGGACTCGACGTTGTTTTAACGGATTTGTTGGGTGTATTTTCCAAACCCGACCGCGATCCGAGACAGCATACATTGAGTGTGGTATATGTTGCCGTTCCGGTTGATGCGCAAGCCTTAACTGCTGGTGATGATGCCAAAGCAGCAAAAGTTTTTGACTTGGAGCATCTTCCTGAGCCACTTGTTTTTGACCATGCCCATATTTTGCATCGATACGCGCAAAAACGTAAATCTTTGGCTGTCTGAATGGCTTTTTATGCAAAAAAAAATTCAGATAATGCGTTTTGCCATGAAAGTGTCATGCTTTTTCTCTCCCGGACCGCTAAACACCATTTCATATCATTATTGAGGGTGTCGCATGCAGTTCAAGCATAAGATTATCTACGTCGCTTCAGAGATATTCCCGTTCTCAAAAACTGGCGGTCTTGGAGACGTCCTTGGGGCGCTTCCGTCAGAGTTACGCCAAATGGGTCAGGATGTAGCTGTCATTACGCCATTTTATGGCAGGTTGTCGACCGGTGGATATCCGATGCGCCTGTTGTCGTCGAGCATGCATGTCGGATACCCCTGGGCGCCAATTACCGCTGAGATTTATGTTTCCGATTATGACGGCCTCCCTGTTTACTTCATTCAACGTGGTGAATACTTTGACCGTCGATTCTACTATAATACACACCAAGGTGAATACTTCGATAACTGCGAACGATTCATCTTTTTTTGTCGCGCCACAGTAGAATGGGCTCGACGCATGGATGTCGCTCCAGACATTATTCATGCTCATGACTGGCAGGCTTCTCTTGTCCCTGCTTTTATTCATTTCCAGCGACGCTACGATAGTTTTTGGTCCAAAACGAAAACCGTACAGACTATCCATAACTTAGCGTTTCAAGGACGCTATGCATCCCGGTTATTCTGGGAATCGGGACTTCCTGCCGAAGCTTGGAATATCAATGGCGCTGAATTTTGGGGTGATTTCAACATGCTGAAGTCCGGAATCGCCTATGCCGATCTTGTGACGACAGTGAGTCCTTCCTACGCGAAAGAAATTGTCACTCCGAAATTCGGGTGTGGGCTTGAGGGCATTCTATCCTCCCGCGCTACAGACCTTAAAGGCATCCTCAATGGAGCAGACTATTCCGTTTGGAGCCCAACAAGTGATCGCTATCTTCCATGCAAATACACGCCCGAAAATTTGTCTGGAAAGAAAACTTGCAAAGAGCATTTAATCTATGAGCTTGATCTTGATCCGAAACTCATAGATCGACCGGTTCTTGGGTTTATTGGACGATTACGTCGCCAGAAAGGGATTGATCTGCTCATTTCGATTATGCCGGAACTCATGAAGGAAGATATCGGTGTCATCGTGCTTGGCGAAGGAAATCTTGAGTTCGAGGCACGTCTCCAAGAAATGGTGGAGGACTATCCTGGGAGATTAGCCGTTCGCGTTGGGTATACAGAAGACCTTGCTCACCGTATTCAGGCTGCATCAGATATTTTTCTCATGCCATCGCGTTATGAACCTTGTGGTTTGACACAAATGTACTCCTTAAAGTTCGGTACTCCTCCTGTCGCGACAGCCGTTGGTGGCCTGCGAGATACCATTGTTTCGTATCCACATGGCGATGCAACAGGTTTCATTTTTCCTGACGCGGACCCGGATATGTTTTTTGGCGCAATCAAACAAGCTCTTGCCGTATGGGATCGGACTGAGGAGTGGCAAGAGATGCAGCGACGAGCGATGCGTACAACATATTCCTGGGCCGAATCCGGCCAGCACTATATAGAAAGTTATCGCGCGTTGGGAGCACAAATTTAAGACAAACCCTTCTTCCCGAGCTGCGCCGGATTTCTCTTATTAAGAGAAATCCGGCGCAGCTGTTTAGAGAGAATCATGAAGAAACCATTACTGTTGACATTAGGCGATCCCAACGGCCTCGGACCGGAACTCGTCTGCCGAGCATTTATGGAAAATGCCTTTGCCGGTGTTTCTGTTGTCCTTATCGGCCCCGAGCAAGGGCTTGCATATCATGCGCAACAATTTGGCATTGATCCATTTTGGAGGACAGTGACGACATTCAATGAAGTCACACAGGAGAACCCTTCGATCCATCTTCTTGTCCCTAAAGCATTGAAATATTGGCAACCCAACATAGGAGAAGCCGTCACCGAGGGAGGGGTTGCCGCCGGTATCAGTCTTGAAACGGCGTGCCGTCTGCTTGCTGAAAAACGAGCTGACGCCATCATGACCTGTCCGCTCAACAAAGCGTTATTGAATGATGCTGGATTTCTTTTTCCTGGGCATACTGAATTTCTGGCAGAACGGTCAGGAGTCGGGGCCGATAATGTCTGCATGCATTTGTGTGGAGATGTACTTCGAGTCAGTCTCGTCACGACACATCCTCCTTTACGTGAAGTTCCAAACCTCATCACAAAAGAAAAAATATTGCGCTGCCTCAAATTGACGGCAGAGCATACGCAACGCCTTGATTTGACAGCTCCTCTTGCTGTTTGTGGGCTTAATCCACATGCAGGAGAGTCAGGGAAAATCGGTCGTGAAGAAATCGACACCATTATTCCGGCAGTCAAAGCCGCACAAGAAGCGGGAATTGATGCGGTTGGTCCTCTGCCGGCAGACACCGTCTTCTTTCAGGCGGCTCAAGGAAAATTCTCTGCAGTCCTTGCTATGTACCATGATCAAGGGTTGGCTCCACTCAAATTGTTGCATTTCCATGAAGCCGTCAATGTGACGCTCGGCTTGCCATATGTGCGTGTATCCGTAGACCATGGTACAGGCTACGACCTTGTTGGAACGGGTAAAGCAAGCCTGGGAAGTTTTAACGCTGCGCTACGTTTAGCCCAACGACTCGTCTCGGCGAAGACAAAGTGATGAGAACACGTGTGAGAAAAAAATATCGCACACCCCAAATGATGACAGAATGAAACGAGAATACATTCTCGAAAACACGAGGAGCCGGCTGACCGAATATTCGGTCAGCCGGCTCCTCGCATTGAAGTCGAGATTGAGTTTACTTGGCCAACTTTTTCTCGGCAAAAGTCAGCATTTTTTGCGCTTCGACAAAATCAGGTCGGTATTTAATCGCTAACTTGGCCGCTTTGGCGACTTTGTCCCAGCGTTCCCAGTCGAGATAGAGTCGACCAATATTGAAATACAGATTGCTGTCTTGCTTGGCGTAGGAGACGGCGCGCATGAAATACTTCTCGGCGAGCTCAAATTTTCTGAGCTTTCGCAAAACAATTCCAATGCTATTATAAAGCTTAATCTGCTCTGGATTGATCGACAACGCTTGATCAAGGTAATCAAACGCTTCCTCATACATTTCAGCTTTAATCAACATTTCAGCAATATTGGCGCGCAGTTCACTGTCTTCCGGATAATCCTTGACCAGCCGGGCGAGCAGAGTTTTGGCTTCACCTTGGAGATTGTTATTCAGAAGATTCTGTGCTTTTTCAAGACCTTCGCGTTTTTGCTGTTCTAAACTGGCCAATTTGTCTCGAGCTTCGTCCAGAACCGTGGTTTCAAGTTCATGGACAAGCGTTCTCAGCGATTCGGCGAGCGCTCTCTCTTGCCCTGGTTCATAATTGAGCGCGAGAGGATAGAGTTCACGCAGTTTTCTATCCGAGTTGATTACATATACGGCCTTATCGATGAGTTTGCTAAACTCCTCACGTTCGGCCTTCATCAACGGGTTTTTCAAAATGGTTAGCAACGCTTCGTAAAGGGAATTCACAGCAGGCAGAAATTTTTGCTGCTTTAGAAAGGAATTGACCTGGGAGAGATTGGTCCTGGCTTTGATCAGTTCCGTCGACATGTGTTCCTCGCCTGCTGAAAGATGGTTTCCGTATTGCCCGAAGGCGTATCCAAAAAGGTACGTATGTTACTTACCAAGAGATTCGCGGAGCAATTCCCGAAATCGTTTGAAAAACGAACGCGTGTCATGCGGACCGGGGCCGGCCTCAGGGTGATGCTGGATAGCTATGATCGGCTTTTTGGTATGGGCGAAACCTTCTAACGTCTGGTCGTTCAAATTGACATGCGTCACCTCAATATCTTCGAGACGTGAAATATCGACACAAAATCCATGATTTTGTGAAGAAATCTCGATACGTCCCGTGGTGAGGTCTTTGACGGGATGATTGATCCCATGATGGCCAAACTTCAATTTGAACGTTTCTCCACCCAATGCCAAACCAAGGAGCTGGTGCCCGAGGCAGATGCCTGCTGTTGGATACTCTTCACAGAGTTGCGCTACAGTCTCTTTGAGACCTCCCAGTGCGGCCGGGTCTCCAGGGCCATTGGATAAAAATATGGCGTCCGGCGCAACCTTTTTGACGGATTCATAGGGAAAGTCCCCCGGAACAACGAGCAAATCAAGGCCTTCGGCTGCAAGTAAACGCAAGATGTTCCATTTGATACCAAGGTCGTACACAAGAACACGGGGACCGTCACCAGGCCAGTCGTATTGACCATCCGCAAGAGTTACCGGCTCAGGAGCCGAGCCATTCCAACGGTACGGACCCTCGCACGTCACATTCATGGCTAAACCAAGTCCTTCCATGGAAGGAATGGATTTTGCCGAATCGACCAGTGCTTGCGGATCATCGACATCTGTCGAGATCACGCCCCGCATTGCACCATGTAAACGTAGGTGTCTGGTCAATGCACGTGTATCAATGCCTTCGATACCCAAAATGCCATGTTTGGTAAGATAGTCAGGCAATGATGATTTCGCGCGCCAGTTCGAAGGGGTCTTGCAACATTCTTTTACAATGAAGGCTTCCACATGGATGCGGTCAGACTCCACATCATCCAAGTTGACGCCGTAATTTCCGACATGGGGATAGGTCATGCAGACCATCTGTCCGACATACGACGGGTCGGTCAAAACTTCCTGATATCCAGTCATGCCGGTATTGAATATGACTTCTCCCTGGGCGCGGCCGGAACCGGTGAATGAGCGGCCTTCGAAAATGGTGCCGTCTTCCAGGGCCAGTAAAGCTTTCATGCAGTCTCTCCGAGCGAGGGTTGATGATTGTTGACGCCATATGGCGCAACAAAATCAGATACAATGAAAAGGAATGGTTCGTAAAGTCCGGGTCACCGTACAATTGCCTGCATTCGGCAAATTGTCACCGTGAAATCTTCGCATATCCGAAACCAGCTTGAAGGTGTTTTCGAATTTCATGGCATACCGCAACCGTACCACCTTGACGCGCCCGAATATACTCACTCGCTTCTTTTCGAACTTTTTCTCGTGATTTTGGTCTTTTAAGATATGACAACATGGCTTCTGCCAAATCTTTCCATCCGGCTACTTGCGTAACAAGACCTTGATCGACAATGCCTTCTCCGATCCAGGCAAAATGTCGCCAATATGGCCCGATGATAGGAATGACGCCGGCATGAAGTGGTTCTAAAAAGTTTTGCCCCCCAAGTGGATGGAGGCTTCCACCGACAAAAACGGCGCGGGCCATAGAGTACGCAGCGTTGAGTTCTCCGAAACGATCCCAAAGAATAATAGTTCCAGCAGAGACATGACTGGTTATTTGCGAGCGCAAAACAAACGGGAGACCAGCATCATCCAAAGCCTTTTTAATAGCCGGAGTTCGATACGGCAACCGCGGGAAAATACCGATAAATGTTTTCGGGCGTTTTACATGCAATCGTGCCGCAGCCCGAATGACATCATCCTCTTCTTCTTCATGAACAGACCCGAAAACGGCCAAAGACGCCGTCGGACGAAAAAGTCGATTGAGCGTATTTTCCACAAAAGGAATGGGGTCGCCTTCACCAAGATAATCAAACTTAATATTGGATATGCTGGAGACATTTTTGTCTTCGCCAAAAAGAAGTTGAAAACGACTTGCATCGTTTTCTGTCACCGCTAGGGTCGCCCGTGGCGCAATTTCCCGCCACATGGTGTTTTGTCCAAGGCATTTAGCAAGTTTATCTGTAGAAATACGTGCATTCGCCACAATAAGAGGAACGCCTAGTCGTGTACATTGTGACATGAGACCAGGATGCAACTCGGCTTCCAAAAGGACAACAACTTTCGGACGATAGGTTAAAAGCGCCTTACGCATCAAGTTTGTGGCATCGAAAGGAAACGAAGATGTCCAGATATCAAGGTCAGGACGAGTCTTGCTGAAATCCATCGCTGTTTTGGACAACGCGTCCAGTCCATCCATGGTCGACGCCGTCAAAAGAATTTTAAGGCGTCCCTGTGGAGGTAATGTTTTCAGAATTTCCCATGCAACGAGCGTTTCACCTCCTGATTCCGCCTGAATCCAAACATCGAATCCTTCGGAAAGAGATGATTCTTCAGGTAAGTCGAGAACGAGGCGTTCACGTAGGTTATCTCGTAGGTGCGGTGCAAAGGCGTGCAAAACTGTCGCCATAGTCCAGACCGCATCATTGACGAGAAGAGATAAGCTGGTTCGAAATGATAAAGAAAGAGGATGCGTCTGCATGAGTGGTCCCAATGGTTGCGGCTTATAAGTTTCGCGAGAGCCCCAAGGTGATCAGTTTGGTAATCAACTCGTCGAAGGAATAGCCCGCGGCTTGGGCTGCCTGGGGAAGAAGGCTTGTCGCGGTCATGCCGGGCAGGGTGTTTACTTCAAGAAGAAAAAGGTCTTCCCCCACAAGAATAAAGTCAGATCGGCTGCATCCGGCAAGGCCCAGAGCTTTGTGGGCGGCCAAAGCCAGTTGTTGGGTTCTTTTTGTAATCGAATCGGAAACAGGAGCAGGGCATATTTCTTTTGCGGCTCCTGGTTGATATTTGCTGTCGTAGTCAAAAAAACCGTTTGCGTTCTGTGGATCAATCAAAATCAAAGGCAATGGTGTTTCGTCAAGAACGCTACAGGTCAATTCCACTCCATGGAGAAGTTCTTCAACAAGCACTTCGTTACAATGGGTAAACACTGTAGATAGAGTTTCGTGCAGTGTTGTTCTCTCTTCAACCAATGCCATATGGAGACTGGATCCACCCGTATTGGGTTTAAGAATCCATGGTCCCGCAAATGGAGGGGACCAATCTTTGGCTGGACGTTGTGTTAAAAAAGTCCATTGCGGAGTCGGAATGTTATTGGCTTCGAAGATGAGCTTCGAAGCTGCTTTATGGAGCGCTAAAAAAGAACCGGCAGGCGCGGTCCCTTGGTAGGGAATTTTTATGGTTTCGAGAATAGCCTGAAAAAGACCATCTTCTCCCGGCTCGCCGTGTAAATTGAAAAAGGCAAAATCACATTGCTTGGCATCATGAACGAAGTTGGAAAAATCGGTTGCCGGATCGTGACGAACAACCTCATGTCCCAACCGAGCAAGAGATACAGCAATGATGTCGGCTCCACGAAGCGATACTTCTCGTTCAGTCGACCATCCGCCCGCTATCAAAAGTATGCGCATGAAGATCGATTCCTAATAGTTGGCTGAGCGCAGATTCGATTTCTTCGGCTTGGTCGAAGGAGTGACGAATCCGGCTTTGTATGTAGGGAGTTTTGCCGTAACGTGCGACCAGATCGTCGAATCGTTCCTGTAACGAAACCACACTATCGTGCTTGACCCGTTTGTCACAGTAGATAATGGCCATAGGCAAAAAATGCGCCCGTACGTCAATACGATATGGCCAATAGACATGATGCACGATGCCTTGTGACAGACGCGGATTGCATGTCAATTCACAAATCCAGGAGGCGCCGAGTTGGCTATGACTGCCGCCGTGGTGTATTGTGTAGGTTTTTGCGATATCATGCAACAAACCACATGCCCGCACTTCCTGGACGTTGAGGGCCAGTCCGATTTCTTTTCCCAGCAATGCAAGGTTCGTAGCGACTTCGGCTACAAGCCGACTATGACTACGAATATTGTCGAGCATATTGAACTCTTCCCACAGTGCTTCACACTGGGCGTCACTTGGGATGGGATCAAGACGTGTTGCAGCCAACGAGGAGAGGGGAGGGCTGCACGGTGTGGATATATGAAGAGGATCTTTGGACATGGCCGATGAATTGTTCCTTGTTTTTCTTACCATCTACCAGTGCCGACGGGAAAAATCAAAGGGACTGATGACGCTGGTCTCAAGGAGAATGAAGACAGGATTGTTTCGAAATAATACGGAAAGAGAAAGCGTGGCTAAAAAGGTTCGTCTCCCGAGGCAGGATCAATCAAGCGAGATTGGCGAAGTTGAGTTCTACCGCGTTTTTTTTTTCGTTCGACTTCATATTCTTCAAGCATTTCATCGAAAACACGGTCATAGATAGTCTGCATGTCTTTTTCCGCAGAAATACCCATCCCTGAGTCGGAAAACAAGTTGTTGGAAGGCCGGGACAGGCTTCGCGTTGTGCTTGGCGAAGGTGGCGTTTGGCGCGAAATCTGTTGAGGCGACAACGGCGGTGGAGTCTCCGCAGGTTTCTGCTCCTTCAGGCGCTTCGGGGCATGCCGGCCTGCAATATCTGGAAACGCCGATGTCTTAGGACGAAGTGAAGGCTCAGGTGTTACCGATTGAGCCGGTTTACGAGGAGACAAAGGCTTGCTTTTGAGCTTCGGTTCAGGTGTGGGTTCTCGCCTGTTTGTTTTTTGTTTGTAGATTTCCTGAATTTTCTGTCGTTCATATCCCTGGACGGTATCCATTGTCGATTGCTTCAATGACGTCGCTTTATCGGCAGCCAAATTCCGGGAGTAACTGTCCACAAGACCTCCCATAGTCTGTTGGACAACCGACACATCGTCGCGTTTTTTAACAGCAGCATTCAAACTGCCAAATTTGGTCGGATTTATATTATACAGGCTGGAAGCAATTTTTTTGTTAAATGTACGAACAACAGGCTGAAGGCGCTTCAAACCAAGTTTTGCCTGCTCGCGAACATTGGAATTGCTTGACTGAAGTTTGCTCTTGAGATTTTCAGCACGCATACCAACAATAAGACAGTCGTTAATAAACTCGACTGCTCGTAATTGTTGCTGGAGGAGACCTACTTTTTTTTCATATGCTTTGATAATTCTGTTGAACCGAGTTTCTTCTTCCGGAGTAATACCTTTTCCCATTACTTTCAGATTGAAGCGAATCTGTTTCTGCTCAATAAGCAGCTCCTTTTGTTGCTTGAGAAATCTTCCAATATCAGCGGCTGTTTTCGCCGTTTTCTCACGCAACGTATTGAGCTGGTCAATTCGTTCATTGGGCTCACGGGATCCAGCATCATGCCGTTCTGTTTCGGCTTGCTGTTCTTCGCGAGCTTTGATGATATCAAGATCGCGAAGTGGAGTCACAGTGGAGTCGGGCATGAAGCATCCTTTTTCTCAATACAAAGCACGAAGCGTACCCAATGAACTGGTTAACAAAAGCTTGGCACCTTTGTTTTCCAGTAAAGTTCGTTTGTTATCGAACTTAGTCAAAACATTGACACTCATCATGTACATCACAATTTCCAAAACCAGATTACACCATGAGGTTAAGACGAGTTCCAAGATGGGGTCTCGCGCGGAGCATCATTTCCGACTGCATTGAACCTGTATCCTGTGTGTAGCCTGTTTGGATTTGCGCTGGCGTTCCTCCATTATTTTTTCTCGTATTGCCACGCGTCAATCTTGCGTTCGTATTTCCGCTGGTATCGTATTGGCTGATTGGATTCATAGATTCTCCCTGCCGGTGTCGTCAATAAAATGCACTACTACCCATTGTTTTTGCAGGTTATTGCAAAGGGTTTGCCAATTATAACGCAACGAAGAAAAATTTTGCAGCTTTGAAATGGCGGTGTGTTTACCGTACCGAAAGAGCATTACATTCAAAAGAAAATATAAAGAATTTATCCATTTTGCCGAAATCGGGCAGTGGACGAACGTGTCTTGGCAACTTATACTCTGGCGATGTCATTTTTTATGTACCCGGGCTGACTGCTTCTCTTTATCCCGGCAAGAGTTTGACAACGCCAACCCCTCCGCAAGCACTATGGACCAGACCACTCAATTTTCCACGGCTTTCCAGGATCCTGATTTGTGCCGTCAGCTTCTTCGGACTCTTCAATCGATACAGACTTCTCCGCTTACGTTTATGGAAGTCTGCGGCACGCATACCGTAGCAATTTTTCGCAGCGGCCTTCATTCGCTGCTGCCAGACACCATAGAGCATCTTTCCGGTCCGGGATGCCCGGTTTGCGTCACACATGACAGTGAAGTCGCCGCCTATCTCAAATTGGCTGAACGTGACAATGTTATCATCGCCACGTTTGGCGATTTGTTGCGTGTTCCCGGGCCAAACGGCAAGACGCTCAAGACGGCCAAAGCCGAAGGTGCCCGCGTAGAGATCGTCTATTCACCGTTTGACGCCCTGACCTTAGCAGTCGATAATCCCACTGAAACTGTCGTATTTCTTGGTATAGGTTTCGAAACGACAGCCCCCACAGTTGCTGCCACTGTCAAAACTGCTCAAGCACGCGGTATCTCCAATTTGCTCGTTATGTCGTTTCATAAACTTGTCCCCCCAGCCTTGGCCGCTTTGGTTGCAGACAACAAAACGTCGGTTGACGCATTTCTATTGCCAGGACATGTTTCCACCGTTATCGGGCTTGAACCCTATCGTTTTTTGGCTTCTGAATATGGGGTGCCGGGCGTTGTAACAGGTTTTGAACCAGCAGATATCTTACAAGCCTTGATTTATGTTGCACGTATGCGTGCCAATGGAGAAGCCGATATCGTCAATGCCTATACTCGGGCTGTTGCTTCCGAAGGCAATCCTCAGGCCGTGGCCATCATGAATGAGGTGTTTGATCACGGCCCTGCACTATGGCGCGGAATTGGGGGAATTGATGGAAGTGGGCTTATATTCTCCAATGACTATGCCGAATTCGATGCCTTACGCGCTTTGGATTTAACGATAGAGGAGACGCCTCCACTTAAAGGATGTCAGTGTGGAGATGTCCTGAAAGGCATAATCAAACCAAATCAGTGCCGCCTTTTTGGAACAGCCTGTACACCGGCCAAACCAGTGGGACCATGCATGGTTTCAACCGAAGGAAGCTGTGCAGCTTATTACAAATATCGCTTGGAACTCAGTTAAATTACCGTTCTTGATGCATAAAATCTCAAGCAGGACTTGAAAACCGATATGGCTGAAAAACTTCTTCTCGACTATGGTAGTGGCGGCAAAGCCTCTCACCGTTTGGTGACAGATCTCTTTGTTGCGAATTTGGGCAATGACATTCTCGGTCAACTTGACGATGCCGCTCTCATTGAACTGAATGGCAAAGTTGCCGTCAGCACAGATAGTTTCACGGTTGATCCCATTTTTTTCCCCGGCGGAGACATTGGTTCGCTTGCTGTGCACGGCACCGTTAACGATGTTGCCATGCTCGGGGCTCAACCGCTCTATTTGACGTGCGGGTTTATTTTGGAAGAAGGGTTGGACATGGATGACCTCCGGCGTATCGTGGTCTCAATGGGAGAGGCGGCTCAAAAAGCCGGTGTTCTCGTTATTGCTGGAGATACAAAGGTTGTCCCTCGTGGAGCCGCTGATAAAGTATTTATCAACACAACCGGTATTGGAAAAATTATTGCTCCCATACCGCCAAGCGGCTCACGCGCGCAACCTGGAGATGTTGTTATCGTGAGTGGCTACATGGGCGACCACGGACTGGCTGTTATGGGGTCGCGCGAAGGATTGACATTTGACGCATCGGTCCAAAGTGACAGCGCCGCACTTAACCATATGGTCTTGAGTTTATTTGAAGCGGGTCTCGATATTCATGTACTTCGTGACCCGACACGTGGCGGGCTCGGAACGACATTGAATGAAATTGCGACGCAATCCGAAGTGGGTATTTTCCTGGCTGAAGGCGATATTCCCATACGGCCAGCAGTAGCGGCGGGATGTTCTTTTCTCGGTCTTGATCCGCTGTACTTGGCGAACGAGGGTAAAGTTATCTGCATCGTTGCTGAAAAAGATGCTGCGAAAACCCTTGAAATCCTGAAGGGAAATTCCCTGGGGCAGGATGCGTGCATTATCGGGCAGGTCATGTCGGAACAGGCCGGAAAGGTCATTCTGACGACATCGCTTGGGGGCAAGCGAATGGTCAATATGCTTGAAGGTGAACAGTTACCCCGGATTTGTTGAATAAGACTGAGAACATCTCCAGAGAGCGGCGCAATAGCGCATAGAAAAACAACACATTGCCGCGTGGGCTTCATCGTAAAGGCCACGCGGCAATGATCTTGTGAAAAGGGGAAAAAAGCCTGTTTATTAAGGTGAGACGGATAAGGGCTTTAAATTATACGTTTTATGCCGATGAATTCGCAACCATATCAAGCTTTTCTTCGATAAGATGCATAGCACGTAGCGCTAATGCACCGACTTCGGGTTTCGATATTTGGTCATCAGCTCCTACAGCGAGGCCTTTGTGTCGAAGCTTATCCGTTATAAGCGAGGAAAAAAGGATTACAGGAAGACGCTTTAAAATAGGGTCTTCTTTGATGCGTTTCGTCAGATTGTGTCCGTCCATAGATGGCATTTCGATGTCAGAAACAACCACTTGCAAGTAATCCTCTATGTTTGTGTTTTCTTTTTCTGCTCGTGCTTTTATCTCAAGAAGACGATCCCAGGCCTCTCTGCCATTTTGTACGGCTTCAACTTGGAAATGGGCTTTTTCCAACAAATCCTTGAGCATATGCCGAATCAGGACAGAGTCATCGGCGATAAGTGCACGATATGTTTTGCTCGCGTCCCACGTGATATCAAGATCAAGCCGTAAGCCAAGCCCTGGGTTGATGTCTGCGACCATTTTTTCCAGGTCAAGCAGGAAGACAATACGGTCTTCGAATTTAACAACACCGGTGATGCAATCTCCACTAAGCGAGGAAACGTAGGTGTTGGGCGGTTCAACAGCTTCCCAGCTCATCCTGTGGATGCGTGTTACTCCTGAAACAAGAAATGCCGTTGTGACATTATTAAACTCTGTGACAATAACCTTGGGAGATTCGCTTTCGACACGGCTTTTTCCAAGCCAAATGCTCAAGTCAACCAAAGGAATGACGTGCGATCGCTGTCGAAATGCGCCGAGTACTGAAGGGTGTGAAACTTCTGGTAATTCTGTCACATGGGTAAGGCGGATAATTTCAAGTACTTTTGCAACGTTAACACCGTAATAGCCGCGGTATTTTTTTGTCGGGTCCGATGTCGAAGGCGTGTCTTCGTCCAAATAGAATTCAACAATTTCAAGCTCATTCGTTCCGGCTTCAAGCAAAATATTCGTTTGCGCCATGACATGTTTCTCCATGAAGGAGCATAAGGTGAAAAAGGTCGAGTAATCTTGTTGTTTTGTCCACCGTGACTGCGTCTGTCAACCCGAAACTCCTGAGTCGCTGACACGATAATATCATACGTATTGTGGGTCTTCTTGGTATCGTATGTCAACCAATTCTCACTACGTAATTTTTTTAAAAAAAATCAACACGGTAACTGGGTGATATCTTCAGAGGCGTTGCTTCGTAGCGTATTCAACAAAACATAGCCCAGAATCATAGAAACACAACAACACATGTTTTATTTTTTTGCTCTTGTGACATTTTTAAGTTTTGATATGGACTTGTCGTTGTTTGTCAAAGAAACACACTATAAAGTTGATTGTTGTGACTGATTCATCGATCTAAAAAATACTCATTGACTCTTGGTTTGCAGTTTTGTAAGTCAAAAAAATAAATATATACAGTGAAAAAATACAAAGGTATGCAGACAACAAAATATTTTTTGTGAATCGTTATAGGTTTCACATTGATACCTGCAAACAATAGCAATGTGTTTATATAAATTATGTCATAAAATATTTGCAATATCGCGTTATTCTGTGTGTAAGTAATGTATTTCATCACAGAGGAAGGAATGGATTTATTCACTTGCCTCTCGCTACATCATTGAAGAGATATTGATATCACGTCGTCTACATTCTTTTTCAACACAAAGCATCATAACACGGTTTAATATCTCAGTGAGAGATATCCCTGTTGTTTTTTGTAATTCCCCGCCTTTTGAGGCGAGAGCGCAGAGCCTGGAGAGTATTACAAAGTACGCGAATAAGATAATATGTAGAAGATCGACAATCAACGTTCTGTGCCATACTCAGCAAGGCATCGGACGATGCGACATCAGCGTTTGCCATTTGCGCAGTGCAACAATACATCACACAAGAATCAATGCATAAAGGAAGTGAGGCATGATAGGCGTTACCGCCATAAGTGGCTACATTCCAGAAACAGGGCTGGAAAGCGCCGACCTTATTCAGCGTTTTGAAGTTGGTCCGATGTTTCTGGAAAAAATCGGCATTAATCGATTAGCAAAAAAGGATCCTCAAGAACAAGCATCGGATTTGTGTGTTCACGCATTTACCGCGTTACAGAATAAACTGGTCGACACATCCATTTTACAACACATAGATCTTCTTTGCATTTGTACACAAAACGGTGATTACACAATTCCTCAAACATCCACCATTGTGCAGTCCAAATTGGGCCTTCCCCATAGCATGGCAACGTTGGACTTGGGGTTGGGGTGCGCCGGGTATCCGTACGGTTTGTCGGTATGCAAAAGCTTTATGGAAGCGAACAAATTGCGGTGCGGCCTTTTCTTCACTGCGGATCCGTATTCCGACATTCTCGATATGAATGACAAGAATACAGCGCTTCTTTTCGGGGATGCTGCTGCCGTAACATTACTTACGGATGATCCTCTTTGGCAGATTGGTGTCGGTGCATTCGCATCGTTCGGTGAAAAATATGAAGCGCTAATCAAACGGCCAGGGCAGCATCTTTTTATGGATGGACGCGATATTTTTAACCTTATTATGCGTGACGTGCCAGGCAACATTGAGTCATGCCTTACAGTCAATGGGTTGTCTCGGGAAGATATTAATATGTTTTTTCTGCACCAAGCCAATCGTCATGTTATTCACAGCCTGGCTCGCACAATGGATTTACCGCTGGAAAAAGTTCCTTTCGATATCAAAGACTATGGTAATACCGTTTCTTCTACCTTACCGCTTTTGTTTGAAAAATATCTTGATCGAAGCGATCTCACACATTGTCTTTTGTGTGGATTCGGCGTCGGGCTCCAGGCCGCTTCAATTCTTCTCTCCAAGTGTTGACGACGTTTCCAAGTCAACGCGTTTCCTGCATAACACGGATTCCGACGTAAGAGCGGAAGCATCTATATATAAACAAGTTGATGAGTCGCTCTGGTATGACAGGGCGGCTCTCTGTGTGCGTTATGCTTGTATAGTGTGAACAGCTTGCGGCACGGGCTCTAACTGCGATGCCTTAGAGATAATTTCGTCGAGTTCTTCCCAGGAAGCACAATGCGTGAGTTGGACACGAAGCGGCTTGCTCCCTGCCAAATTTTTGAGATAACGTGGCACAATCGTACGCATTTTCAGAAGAGCAAGATGAGGGTTCGAGTAGCGTTTGGCAAGATGAGCATGACGCGTCATGATATGAGCCATTGCCGGTCCATCGCATACCGGAAGAGGGCTGTTTTGGCGAAGCAAAAGATACTTTTCAAAAATTGACGGGTCACGAAGAGCTCCTCGAGCAAACATAATCGTGTCGACGCCGGTTTGTTCGATAACGCGCACACCATCTTCAGGGTAAAACAGATCTCCACTAGCAATGACCGGGATAGAAACGGCATCCTTGAGTATGCGCAGAGCAGACCAATCCGCCTGTCCGGAATACCCTTGACTGGCAAGTCGTGGATGAAGTGTCAACCAGCCAACACCAATGTCTTCAAGAGTTTTACTGACTCCTTCAATGTCAAGTCGGTCACCTTCATTCCAACCCGTGCGGAACTTCACTCCCACATGGCCGTGACCGGCCTTTCGGACCATTGTCCGGACAATTTCAAAAAGGGTTTTGGGATTCTTGGCGAGGGCGGCTCCGGCTCCTGTTTTCACGACTTTATTCACCGGACATCCTGCATTGAGATCAAAATACCGAAACCCGAGTTCCATCGCTTTTTCCATCGCGAGACCCAAAAATTCAGGCTCACTCCCGAAAAGCTGAACAATAAGTGGTAAGTCTTCAGGACGAGTATCTAAAAGCCGTTGCGTGCCTGGACTATTATAGACCAATCCTTTCGCGCTGATCATTTCCGTAAACGCGCCAGCGCAACCGAATTCTCGGCAGAGAAGGCGAAATGCCAAGTCGGAATATCCTGCCAGGGGAGCAAGAAACGGCGTATTCGCTATAAAATACGGGGCAGTAGAATTCATGTTGTATTGTCTCCGTTGTGCGGTTGAGCCTCATAACAAGCACAAGGAATATGGGCAATATCTCGGTAGGTTGGCAAAGAAAATGCACTGGCTTCTTGACCTTGGACCTGTCTTCTTTTAGCTTTCACTTTTTTCTTCGGCGCTTCTTTCAACGCTGGCGCCTCGTATCTTTTCGCCGCGGATCACCGAAGAAATCTGCGGATTCATTTCATTTTAGAAAGGGGAAAACCATGTCGCCGAAGTCCGATCTTATCTGGTTCGATGGAAAACTCGTTCCTTGGAACGAGGCTAATGTGCACGTCATGACCCACACCTTGCATTACGGTGTCGGCGTTTTTGAAGGTATTCGTGCGTACAAGCAAAAAGACGGCACCTCTGCTGTTTTTCGGCTCAAGGAACATGTTGATCGACTATGTGAATCAGCCAAGATTGTCGAAATTAGCGTGCCGTATGACAACGAGGCCATTACGGCAGCAATTCTTGAAACGCTGGCTGCCAACAAGTTAGCCGAAGGGTATATCCGTCCGCTCATTTTTATTGGTACGGGGGCAGCCATGGGGGTTCACCCCGGGAAAAACCCCATTCACACGGCAATCGCGGTATGGCCGTGGGGAGCCTACCTCGGTGAAGAAGCCTTGGAGCGTGGTATTCGCATTAAAGCTTCCACCTTTGCGCGTCACCATGTCAACGTCATGATGACCAAAGCCAAAGTCTGTGGCAACTATGTCAACTCGGTACTGGCCAAGGTCGAAGCTGTTGCCGACGGCTACGATGAAGCATGTATGCTTGACACAGATGGATACGTGGCAGAAGGTTCGGGCGAGAACATCTTCATTGTGAAGAAGAATGTTATCAAAACTCCGCCCTTGACCTCCATTTTGGCCGGTATCACCCGCGAAAGTGTTATCACTGTTGCGCGCGACATGGGATATCAAGTGATTGAGCATCGCTTTACGCGAGACGAATTGTACACGGCCGATGAAGCCTTCTTCACGGGAACGGCCGCCGAAATCACGCCCATTCGAGAAGTTGATCGTCGTACCATCGGCAAAGGCCGTGCGGGCGAAGTCACTCTGGGCTTGCAAAAAGCCTTCTTTGATGTTGTGAAGGGAGAAAATCCCAAATACGCCGCATGGTTGCAGCCTTACGATCTCTAAGCGAGTATTGCCGAAGGGGTTGCTATTTTTTGCGTATCGATTTTTGATGCATCTGCACAATGGGGGCGTGCGGAAAATCTATGAGACGCAAACGTTGTAGCCAGCATATCTACTCCCGGCCCGGTGTTCGACGAAAAAACGCCGGGCCGGATTTATTGAAGAAAAAATAAGGTCGTCATGAGTTCTGCCAGCCTTACAGCCAAATACAGACCACAACGCTTCGATGAGGTGGCTGGTCAGGAAGAAATTAAAAAAATCTTGTCTCGGGCATCGCTCACGGACAAGATTGCGCCGGCGTATCTCTTCAGTGGAACGCGTGGAGTCGGTAAAACGACCTTGGCTCGAATTCTGGCCAAATCACTCAATTGTACCACTGCACCGACGGCGGAACCGTGCAATGAATGCCTTCATTGCCGGCAGATTACCGCGGGAATTTCTTCGGACGTCATAGAAATTGACGCCGCGACACATGGAGGCGTCGAAGAAGCCAGACGCCTGAAAGAAGACGTCGGCTATGCTCCGTTGAATAGCCGTTATAAAGTCTTTATTATAGATGAAGCTCACATGCTTTCCCGGGCGGCGTTCAATGCGTTATTGAAAACGTTGGAAGAACCACCGCCGCGCGTGACCTTCATTATGGCCACAACGGAACCTCACAAATTTCCGGCCACGATCATCAGCCGTTGCCAGCATTATATTTTTAAACGCATGCCTCAGGCAACGTTGGAGGCGCATTTAGCCAGCATTCTGCATAAGGAAGGCGTTGAGTACGATCAGTCCGCTGTTTCTATTCTGGCTCGTCGTGCTGCGGGTAGTGTCCGCGACGGCATGTCATTGCTCGGGCAAACACTGGCCGTTGGATCTGGGGCGCTTCGTGCAGACGATGTCCGCGACATTCTTGGACTGGCTGGCCAGGATGTCTATTTTGAATTGATGCGGGGCATTGCCGATCAGGATATCGCCTCGGTGCTTCGCGTTCTTCATCATGTTTTGGATAAAGGGTTGGACATCGGATTTTTTATGCGCGAATTGTCTTCCTGCTGGCGCAATATGTTTGTTTTGAGCCAGGCAGGTGAGGCGGCATTCGATTTGGTAGAGCTTACTCGTGATGAAGCCGAATCCTGGCTCGAATGGGCCGGTCGATTCAATATTGGGCATATCCATGCCTGCTGGCAAATGACGCTGGAAGGACAACGTCGCGTGATGACAAGCCTGGAACCGGCGCTCGCTCTTGAGCTGCTTTTGCTTAACCTGACATATTTGCCCAGGCTGCTTTCGTTGGAAGAACTTGAATGTGCGCCAAGCGGGGCGTCGGCATCTCCGGGAACTCCTGTCCGGCCAGTAGCTCCGACGGCATCACCGTCCGACGGAAAAAAAAACTCCAATGAACGGAGAGAGCTGACAGAACCGTCACAGGAAACGCATCCATACCAACCCGATCTGGCCCCTTCACAACCGGAGGTTGCGTCTACGGCGCAATCACCTCAAGCGCCACATTCTCCGCCTTTTGAATCATTTTCAGCGCCTCCGGTTTCCGATCCCTCGCCGGAAGTCGTTCATCCAGCCGCCACCAGTCCGCAGCCGGATGCACCAAAGACGTGGGAAGGATTGGTGGCGTTTCATGACGAGCAGGTGAAGGCTGGCGGCGAATCCGTACGTGGAATTGCACTTGCATCAGGGGAGATTCTTCAGGATAATGCTGGCCCTGTTTTACGTATTACGTGTATCAATCAAACCCACAAGGGACACGTTTGTGCTGGAGGAGAGGCCCCGGCTTTAACTACCCTGGCGCGATCTTATCTTGGGCCGGATGTCCGCATCGAAATTCTTGCGAAAGAAAATATGACCACCGAAGAAAGTTCGGTATTCAAAGCAACGATTATGGAGCAGCCTTTGATCCAAAAGGCGCAGGAAGAACTTGGAGCTCAAGTTATCGATATTCAAACCAAATAGGAACGTTAAAGAAGACGTTTCTGTGAAGGAGAAGTCCTATGAAAGGAATGAACGACCTGGTGCGCCAAGCCCAGATTATGCAGCGCAAAATGGCCCAGATGCAGGAAGAAATGAAAACCAAAACCATTGAAGCCACAAGCGGTGGCGGCATGGTTACGGCGGTTGTCAATGGCGGCATGGATCTTGTGTCCATTAAGATCGATAAATCGGTGGTTGATCCGGAAGATGTCGACATGCTGCAGGATCTTGTTTTTGCTGCCGTCAGCGACGCGATGAAACGGGCCAAGGAAATGAATGAGCAGGAAATGGGGCAACTGACCGGGGGCATGAAGATCCCCGGCTTGTTCTAAGTTTCACCCCATCAAAGGACGGTTGCGTGCAAAAGTTGCCTCAACCTCTTCAAGACGTAGTTGAACAAATGGCCGGCTTGCCCGGCCTTGGACCAAAATCTGCGCTACGAGCGGCCTTATGTTTATTGCATTGGCCCAAAGAGCGCACGGTACGTCTTGGCGAAACCATTCGTGAACTCCGTGATACGCTCCATGTCTGTTCGAGTTGTGCCAGCCTTTCCGAAACCGAAGTCTGTTCCATTTGCAGTGACCCTGGACGGAATACCACGGAACTCTGTCTTGTCTCGGAATGGGATTCCTTACTCGTGATGGAAGAGGCTGGTCTGTACAAAGGAAAATATCTCGTTCTGGGGGGGCTCATCGCTCCTCTTGATGGCGTTGACGCCAAGAGCCTGCGCTTTGATGTGTTGATGCAACGTTTAGCTGAAGGTGAAGTCACCGAGCTTATTCTTGCACTCGGCACCACACTGGATGCTGAAGTGACGGCAACGCATATCATCTCGCTTGTCCGGGATCGTTTTCCCCACATCACCGTGTCACGCTTAGCGCAAGGGATTCCTTTGGGTGCGGACATTAAATATGTGGATAAGGAAACCCTGCGACAATCCGTCCAGTACAGACAAAAACTGTAACGTCCATCAATCTCTGATATTTTATGCCCCCGGACACGCAACAACCTCGCCTTCTGTCGGACGAAGACAGCTCTTTTGACGAATTACGGGCTGAAGTGTCCGGGGTGACATTTTTCAATCCCGAGACCAACTATCTCATCGCTCGCGTCAAAGCCACTTCCGAACCTGGTTTGACAACGATTGTCGGTACCATTCCGCTCGTCACTCCTGGCGAAATATTGCATTTACGTGGGCATTTTATTGAGCATCCAAAATACGGACGCCAATTTCAGGTTGAATCGTTTGAGCAAAAACTACCGGCAACAATCAACGGTATCCGACGATACCTTTCTTCAGGCATGATCAAAGGTGTTGGAGAAACGCTGGCCGAACGCATGATTGATGCCTTTGGTGATAAAGTTCTCGACATTCTGGAAAATGATCCTGAAAAATTGCTCAAAGTCGAAGGGCTTGGCAAAAAGAAACTCAAAACCATACAAGATTCCTGGCAGGAACAGAGCGAAGTCCGCGACCTCATGATTTTTTTACAAAGTCATGACATTGCCACAACGCATGCAGCAAAAATATTAAAGCTGTATGGACGGGGAGCGGTCGAAGCCATCAAGCAGAATCCCTATGACCTTGCGTATAAAATCGCTGGAATCGGGTTCCGTACGGCTGACATCATGGCGACCAAACTGGGACTGGACCCGCACAGTCCTATGCGTTTGGAAGCAGCCATTGTGTTTTGTCTTTTTACACTCAGTGAGCAAGGGCACCTCTTTTATCCCGCTGAAGAATTGTTGTCAGCTGTTGCGGACATGCTCCAAGATATCGACGTCGACTTGCTCGAAGACGCGCTGACGTCACTGGAAGAGAAAAAAAAGGTGTTTGTTGAACCGCTTCCGGAGCAGACGATTGATCGAGGCGTGTATTTGAGCCATTTTTATCGTTATGAGCGAGAAATTGCCGAACGCTTGCATGCCTTGGCTGATCATGGTGCCGCGGATCCGAAAAAGAAAATTCATTCCATTTTACCGGGGATAGAAAAAAAAGCCGGTATCACCTTATCCGAAGAACAACGCCAGGCTGTTATCGGTGCATGTGAACATAAGGTCTTTGTCATTACGGGAGGCCCAGGAACCGGCAAGACCACCATCACCAAAACGATTGTTGATGCTTTGGATCAACTTGGCTTTTCTATTAAGTTAGCCGCTCCCACCGGTCGAGCGGCCAAACGACTTTTTGAAGCGTCGGGCCATAAAGCCACCACCTTGCACCGGCTGCTTCAATATACCCCGGGAGGGAGCTTTGCATTCCATGAGGACAACAAGCTTAAAGCCGATGTCCTTGTGATCGATGAAGTCTCCATGCTCGATGCGACACTCTGTGTCAATGTTCTGCGTGCCTTGCCATTGACCTGTCGTTTATTGCTTGTCGGTGACGTCAACCAGTTGCCATCGGTCGGGCCAGGCAATGTCCTCGACGATCTGTTAACAAGCGAGGCGGTTCCGAGTGTTCGCTTGACCCATATTTACAGGCAAGCCAGGGAGAGCATGATTGTGGTGAATTCTCACCGTATCAATACCGGAGCGTTTCCGGTGCAATCCCCCAAAGACCCGCCGGAAGCTGATTTCTTTTGGGTGGAACAAAACGAACCGACGGTGGTGCAGCAGCGTATTGTTGAACTCGTTTGTGATAAAATTCCGCACACATACGGGCTGTCACCGTTTTCCGAAATACAAGTTTTGTCCCCCATGCATAAAGGAGAGGTCGGCACACTGGCGTTGAATAGCTTGTTGCAAGAACGCCTCAACCCCCGGGGAGCAAGCCTGAGTCGAGGGCGTACCATTTTTCGGATGCGAGATCGTGTTTTGCAAACCCGAAACAATTATGAGAAAGACGTCTTCAACGGCGATCAAGGCACGATTTGCGAAGTTGATGAGGGTGAGGGCGAACTTGTCGTCGATTTTGATGGCCGCTTTGTCACCTATGAAAAAACCGAGTTAGATGAATTGACCCCTGCCTATTGCGTCACCATTCACAAGTCGCAGGGCAGTGAATATCCTGCTGTGGTTATTCCGATAATCACCCAACACTTCATCATGCTCCGACGCAATCTCATTTATACAGCATTGACGCGGGCAAAGCGCCTGGCTGTTCTGATCGGTGGCCGGCGCGCTTTGGCTATTGGACTCAAAAATATCGGCGGAGCAAAACGCTTCACCCATCTTCGGTATCGTCTTCAAGATGCGTTCAACAGGTAACAGAGGACGAGCCACCCAACCTTTTGTAAGGAATTTGACGCAAACATGCTTGTTAAAAAAACGCTCAGTCTCATTATTCGATTCGCTTTTGTAGCGGGCTGTCTTGTTTACGCGTTTTGGGGAATCGATTTCGGGCTTCTTTTTGACACCCTCAAAAACTATAATGGAATAGCCATTGTCGGGACAATTCTGTTTCAGTTCTTGAGCTATGGAACCATGGCCATGCGCTTGGATTTTCTTTCCCGATTCAAAGCCGGGAACAAGACATGCCTCAAAGCCTTTCTCCTCTCCATGGCGGTGAACAACATTGTCCCTGCAAAACTCGGTGAGTTAGCCAAAGCATTTTATTTTCGTCGCGAGTGTTCGTTTTCTCTTGGTCAGAGCATCAGCATGGTATTTTGGGAACGTTTTTTTGATCTCAACGCCATGCTTGCCCTTGGGACGATTGTCGCGTTCATGTTTGGCGTCAATGTGGCATTTATTCCGCTTTTTATTGTGGTGTCGTCCATCTGGGCGGGCCTCATTTTTATTCGCCTTTTTCCGGACCTCTCCCATAAATTGATTCAGCTCGTGCCTATAGAGCGTGTTCGCGGTTTTCTGGCAGAAATCAAACTCCAGATTCTGCACGGCGTCACGCCCTGGTTTCTCGTCATTCTTGGCGTGTATACACTTGTTTGCTGGGTTTTCTATTCCGGAACCACCATTTTGACCCTGTTTTGGGTGGCCGATATGCCGATTACGTTTTGGCAAGCCATGACAGTGTTTGTGATTTCGGCTGTGGGCATGGCAACTCCGTCTTCCCCGGGTTCTGTTGGCGTTTTTGAAGCGGCCGTGACGTTTTCCCTGGGACTTTTCGGTATTGATAAAGAGCAAGCCTTAGCTGCCGGGCTTGTGTTACATATGATTCAATATATTCCTGTTACGGTTCTCGGCATTGCTGTTCTGGCCCGAAGTGGATTAAATTTACAGCGCATTCGGCAGAGCGACGAGGACTTGGCCTGATTCAATGACTATAGAAGGAGTCGATATGCACCCACCTTGCATTTTGACAATTGCCGGTTCAGATTCATGCGGTGGAGCCGGCATCCAGGCGGATCTCAAGACCATTATGATGCAGGGCGGATATGGATTATCCGTCATTACGGCGTTGACCGCACAAAACACCCAAGGGGTAACGGCAATTCATGCTCCCCCTGCCGATTTTGTTGCGAAACAGCTGGAAACAGTGCTGTCGGATATTCCAATTCAGGCAGCCAAAACAGGAATGTTGTTTTCCGCGGCAATTATAACCGCTTTGTCCGACATTCTTGTTCACACCAATTTTCCACTTGTTGTGGACCCGGTGTGTGTGAGTCAAAGCGGACATCAACTCATGCAATCCGATGCGATCTCGGCATTGAAAGAACGCCTGATTCCTCGTGCCGACCTGCTTACCCCAAACCGACACGAAGCCGAACTCCTCAGCGGCATTCGCATTACGGATGCAGCATCGCGCGATGCATCGATTCAAGTACTTTTGGGACTCGGCGCAAAAGCCGTGCTGCTCAAGGGCGGACATTTCGACGAAGAAACAGATACGGCCACGGACTGGTTGGCTGTTGGCGACAAACCGGCAATCCCTCTTCAGATGCCTCGCATTGCGACGAAAAATGCCCATGGAACGGGCTGCACCTTGTCGGCAGCCATCGCCTCATGGTTGGGACGCGGTTTGATGATGGAAGATGCCATTCGACGGGCGCAGGCGTTTCTCAACCTTGCCTTGTCCGAAGCATTCGATTTGGGAGCAGGCAGTGGTCCGCCGAATCACCTGGCTCCCTATCTACGCCTGCTGGAAAAATCATCTTTTCCCTTTTAAGCGAAGGATACTCTTCGGGAAAATTGACCAAAACAGCGATATACGGCCCCTCAATGCAAACAATTGGACATATTTGCCCGTGAACGTACTTCTCATCGTATAACTTAACGTTGACAGAAGACGAAAAAGAAGACACATCTTCGCTTCTTAATCGTTGCACATTGCGAGAGTGGCGGAATTGGTAGACGCACTGGATTTAGGATCCAGCGCTTCGGCGTGGGGGTTCGAGTCCCCCCTCTCGCACCATAATTCAATAATAACAAGCAGTTGTTCGTTTCAAATGATTAACGGACAACTGCTTGTTTTTTATTGTTCTCATAATCAGCCCCACTATAGCCCCACAGCTGTTAATTTATCACACTGGTTAGCCTCAAATCAGTGCGGGCACTGCTGTGCCCGCATCCAACTCCCCGATTCTTTCTCGTTTTCGCGCTCCCCCCTTTTTTTTCTAAAACAAGCCGAATGGTCCAAATGGCACATCGTGTCACCAACTGTATCGTGTGGTGTTACCGCAAGGCTTATGGGTCCTTCTGAGGCCTCAGGCCGCAGGGGTCGACGGAGGCTCGGTGTTTTTTGGGGAGGGGGTGGGGCGATGAGGTAAAAAAATGCAGTCGGTGTTTGTGGTGTTACTTTGTGCTATTATTCATAGTGTTCGTGTTACTTTTGGGCGTGATTTTTTGGAGGGCGTATGGCTGAGGTGCATGATTTGTCGTCGATGCGATCGCAGGTTGAGGCGCGGCGGAATGAGGAAATGGAGTTGTTTGGTGGTGGTCCGCCGAGTGGGGGCGGTGAGGGCGTGAGTTCGGCGTTTGTGCAGGAGTGTGCCGGGCTGGAGGATTTGGGTGATGGGTTGCTGTATTGTGCGCTCAATACCGGGCGGTATGTGTTCAATAAATCCGGTGATAACTGGATGCGTTGGGTGGGGCATCATTGGGAGCTTGATTTGCTCGATATGGCGATTGCCGATGTGGAGTTGGTGGCGGATCGGTATCTTATGGAGGCCGATGCTCTTGGTGAGAAAATCACCAAGGCCACCAAAAAGGGGAACAAGGATCTCGAAAAGCATTTGCGGAAGTCACAAGATAAAATTTTGGCAAAAGCGCGGCGGTTGCGCCAGGACCAGGGGCGCAATGCCTGTATCAAATTTTCCAAAACCAACAATACGAACGCGTTAGCGATCAAGGGCGATGAAATCGACACGCAACCCTTGTTGCTGGCCTGCGCCAATGGGGTCGTGGATCTCGAAAAGGGAACGCGGCGCGATGGGTTGCCGGAGGATTATTTGTTGCGGGCTTCTCCGGTTGATTTTGTGTCGCTCGATGAACCGTGTCCGGAGTGGGAAAAAACGCTTTTGGAAATTTATGATGGCGATGAAGATCTCATTGCCTTTTTGCAACGGTTGTTTGGTTACTCCATCATGGGCGTGAGTATTGAGCACGTATTGCCGGTGTTTTACGGGGCCGGTCGGAACGGGAAATCGCTCCTTTTCGATGTGATCAAGTACGTGCTCGGGCCATTGGCCGGACCGGTGCAACCGGAATTATTGCTTGATCAGGGACGGGCGCGGAGCAGCTCGGGACCGTCGGCCGATATTATGACACTTCGAGGCTTGCGCTTGGCGATTGCCTCGGAGACGGATGAAAATCGGCGCTTTTCTACGGCCACGGTAAAACGATTTACCGGCGGTGATCCCATCGTGGCGCGGGCCGGGTATGATCGGTACGAAACCACGTGGGATCCCACGCACACGTTGTTTTTGCTCACGAACAACAAACCCCATGCCTCTGCGGAAGACTATGCGTTTTGGCAACGTGTCTATTTGATCAATCACCCTCTTTCTTTTGTTCCGTCTCCATCACTTCCCAATGAACGACCAGTTGATCGGCAACGCGGCATGAAACTGAAAGCCGAAGCCTCCGGCATCCTGGCTTGGTTGGTGCGGGGATGTCTGGAATATCAGCGCATGGGGCTGCAACCGCCGGACGTAGTACGTGAGGCTGTGGATGAATACCGTTCCGACGAGGACATTATTGCCGATTTTTTGGACGAGAATTGCCGTTTTCATAAGCATTTCGAGGAATCGGCGTCGGCGTTGTACGAGCGATTTTGTGAATGGTTTTTGGCGGCGAATCTCGGGCGCAAACCATGGAGTCAAAAAATCTTCGGGGGGAAACTCACCAAAAAAGGGTTCGAGTCACGCAAAAGTGGCACGAAATACTGGCTTGGCCTCAAATTGAAGGAAAAAGAGCGGGAACAAGGAGACTTTTTTCATTCCTAGGAGTGGACCATCCGGACGATTGGACCAAGTTTTAACATACTTATTATTTAGAGGTTTTTTTTGATTTTTTCATATCTCTAAGTTCTTACATTATGGTCCAATCGTCCAGAAAATAAAAAAAGATAAATAAATATAAATAATTATAGTGTTGGACGATTGCCCGGACCATGGTTTTTCATGGTCCGAAAGGTCCAGGCCTGAGAGGAGAGGAAGACGCCATGGGAAAAGCGCAAGAATGGTTGAGCCCGGAAGCCTTGGCAGACATTGCCAAGGAGCTGTTGCGGGATCCGGAGGAACACGGAAACCGGATTGTGGCCTGGTGCCCGTGGCATACGGAAACGAGCAAGGGAGGATTCAACTACAATCCCAAGAAAGACGTGTGTGAGTGTTTTTCCTGTGGAGAAAAAACGGACATCATCGGGTTGTTTGCGCTCTCCACAGGCCGGGGCACGGATGACGGCGAAGCCTTTGTGGAGTTTCGGCGCAAGTATGCGCCGCATGTGGCCGGGGAGGCGAAAAGCCGGCGCAGGACGGCGACGTCGGAGGCTCGGCTTGCCGCTCATGGAGCCGGACAATTTTCGCCACGTGATCCAGGGATACCGGAGTCGGTTTGGCAGGCCAAGGCGGGCAAATTTGTGCAGGAATGCCACGACGCGCTCATGAACACCTCGAAATTGCTCGATTGGATCCAGCAGACCAGGGGGTTGACGCCGGAGGCGGTGGAGCGGTTTCGGGTGGGGATCAATATCGGGACATCTTCGAAAAAGGATTTGTATCGGACGCGTGAATCCTGGGGATTGCCCACGGCATTGCGGGAAGACGGCAAGAAAAAGAAGTTGTGGTTGCCGCGTGGCATTGCCTTGCCGGTGTTTGATGATGGCGGGAAACCGCTGTGTGTGCGGATTCGTCGACCGAATACCGAACTGAAAAAGAATGAAAATAAATTTTATTTCGTACCGGGTGGATGTGACACCACCTGGATGTGTGGTTCAGATGATGCGTTGGTGTGGGTCGTGGTGGAAGCAGAACTTGATGGCATGCTGCTCGCGCAGGTTGCGCCGGTCGGGGTGGGTGTAATGGCGCTGAAAACCGTTCGAGGAAAACCTACGGTCCAGGCGTTCGAGCGACTTCGGGAGGCCAAGCAAATTTTGTATGCCATGGATTGTGACCAGTATGGTGTGGAATCATTGGCATGGTGGCAGTCGACCTTTCCCGGTGTGGTGGAGCGCTGGCCGGTACCGGCCGGGAAAGATCCCGGTGAAGCGCATGTGCAGCATGGCGTGGATTTGTCTGCCTGGATCATAGCCGGCATTGCGCCGGGGTTGCGAATTCGGTTGTTTGGCGATTCGACCAAATGCAAGGCGGAATCCGGACCATTGGATTTTGGCTCGTCTGCGCAGGGAGGGGGGAAGGTGTCTTGTTGCGCGACGGATGCAGGGGACGAAACGGGAACGGGCGGGAAGGTGCCCGAATCGACAGCACACGGGCCGACAGCGGCCGAAATCGTCGAGTTGTTGGGCGAGGTCGATGGCGGAAGTTTAAACGAATTGCGGACGCTTGTGATCGATTCCGGGGCGGAGGTGTGGATCTATCAGGATGGCGGTATGGGATTGGATATTCCGGAGGACTTTACGCGGAGATATCCGGAACGCAGCGCGCGCTTACATGCACTGTTTTGGCAATCCGCCTTTGGGGATTGGTATTGCCGGGTGTTTGTCGTGCCGGTGCGGTTGGGCCAGGACGCGCCACCGGAATTTGAAGAATGGCGGCATGCGCATCGGGGGACGATATGAGCGGAATCGTTTCTTTTCCGTCTCATGGTCCGGGGTTCGTTATAGGTGCTTTTTTAGGAAAAGGTGAGGGTTGACCGAACGTGGTGGCACACCTTCGGTCGACCGGATGATAAGGGCATCCGATCAGGAAGATTCCCAACCCTCGTGTGGCAGCTCGGGGACGTAGCAGGGATTTGGACGGATGGCAAAATTAGTCTTGGAGCATTGGCCACTTGACCGTTTTCGTTTTAGCGGCCGTAATCCGCGTAAGTACAAAGGTGTTGTAGACAAGATGATCGCTTCCATTCAGGAATTTGGATTTCGTTTGCCGGTTTTGGCCGTTTCTGACGGCGAGGTGGTTGACGGTGAATTGCGGATTGAAGCGGCTCGGAAGATAGAGATGGAGACGGTACCGGTGGTGTTGGCCGATGGCTTAACAGACTCCCAGGTTCAGGCGTTTCGACTCCTGTCCAACCGGTCATCGACGTGGGCTGATTGGGATCTGGAATTGTTAGCGGCTGAGATCAAATTGTTGGAAGAAAATAACTTTGATCTTGAATTGACTGGTTTCGATATGGCTGAACTTGATGCGCTATTGGAAGTTCAAGATGAGGATCTGCCGGAAACGGTACCGGATTTGCCAGTCGTTCCCGTAACGAAGCCGGGTAATGTATGGGCGCTCGGACGACATCGGCTTGTTTGCGGAGATGCGACCGCGCTGGACGATATCGAAATGGCTTTGGGGGGGCGTCTCGCGGATATGGTATTCACGGATCCGCCGTATAATCTCGATTATGAAGGAAAAGCGGGCAAAATCGAGAATGATAAAATGAGACCGGCTGAGTTTAAAGCCTTCCTTGATGCGGCAATGTCATCTCTGGTCGGAGCACTGAAACCAGGTGGAGTTTGTTATGTGGCGCATGCCGATACGGCCGGCTTGATATTTCGTCGCGCTTTTGTTGATGCCGGCTTCTATCTCGCCTCGTGCTTGATCTGGCGTAAAAATGTCCATTCGCTCGGACGTGCAGATTATCAGTGGAAGCATGAGCCGATATTGTATGGGTGGAAGCCGGGGCGGCATTGTTTTTACGGTGGTCGGGCGCAGTCAACAATGGTTTTCGATAGCGTAGAGGATGTGATGGTGTTGCCGGACGGCAGTATCCAGATTGAGGCCGAAGATGATGTGTTTGTTGTCTCCGGTGAAAATCTTTGTCTTTATAGAATGCCAGGATCCATTGTTACAGTGCCAAAGCCTCAAAGAAATTCGGCCCACCCAACCATGAAGCCTGTTGAGCTTATAGAGCGACTCATTCGGAATAGCTCGGCGCGTGGAGATGTGGTTCTTGATGCTTTCGGTGGATCAGGGTCCACGCTTATGGCTTGTGAGCAAACCGGCCGGGTAAGCGCCACGGTAGAATTGGATCCTCGATTTTGTGATGTGATTATTGATCGATGGCAGGCAGCGACCGGAGAGACGGCGGTGTTGCTATGAACGATCGAGTGGCAGAACTGGCTAAGAAGAGCGCTGAAACCGATCTGGCGGTGTTGCTTCATGTCAAAGAGCACGCCAAACGTACAATGAAGAATAACCCAACAAAAGACAATGTCGATGCATTCGAGAAAGCACGGTTGGCTGTGGAGAGGAAAATGGCGAAAGATGACAAAACCGCCGGACGATTCCTGAACCTGTCCCAAGTCCACGAATGGCTTCAGGAGAACGGTTGGAAGTGTTCCACCCGCACGCTCTATAAGCATAAGCGTGAAGGCAAATTGAAGGCCGATAAAAGCGGTGTGTTTCCTCTCAAGGCCGTCAAAAAATACGCCAAGGATTTCTTGAAGCGGTCGGAATCCGGTTTACGGGTGGCGGATGAGCAATCGGATTTGCAGCGGGAGAAAGTGTCACGTGAAATCAAGAAGTTGGAAGTCCAGACCGCCAAGGAGCGGTTTCAGCTTGATGTCTTGCAAGGCAAGTTTCTGCCACGCGATGATGTCGAAGCGGAGTTGTGTGGGCGGCTTATCATGTTGGAAACGGCTTTGCGGAATTTGATACGCGATAAAGGCGCAGAGTGGGTGTTCATGGTCGGAGGCGACGGTATGAAAGTGCAGGAGTTGCAACGCACCATGCATGCCGATGTGGATGCAATGTTCAACGGTCTCGCCAGCATGCGCGAGTTTGCCGTGGAAATTGTGGATGACGATATGCCTCCGGCTTCTGCACTCACTTTTGGAGATGATGAGAATGAAAAGTGAGTGCAGAACCATCCCCTCTTTCAAAAACTTTTATCGGGGCGGGATTTTAGGGGCTGGTGTTGATATCGTGTGTGCATGAAACATATTAAAATCGTTAAACGTTTTTGAAGATCCCCCGCACTCACTCTGCACTCACTTTTTATTTTAAAAGTGAGTGCAGAGTGAGTGCGGGGCTGCCGGAGGCCTGCTTTTGTCCCAACTCGCACTCGTCGACATGCCTGCACAATGCGCACCGATTGTTACCGTGACGGCTCCCTCGTGGTTGCCGGCGGGATTGCGGGCGCGGGTGGCTGGTGGGCCGATGCGGTGGCATGGGGCGTGGTCTCCGGCGGAACGGCGGATTTTGCGCAAGCGGAAGCGGATTCCGACGTCTGAATGGGCGGAACGGTATCGGGTGGTTGTGGAATCGGTCCGGCCGGGACCGTGGTCGAACGCGGTGGCGCCGTATCAAAAAGGGATTATGGATGCTTCCACCTGGCCGGGGGTGGAAACGACGATTGTCTGTAAATGTGTGCAATCGGGCATTACGGACAGTACGCATAATTGCATCGGCTCGCTCATTGATCAGGCACCGGGACCGGTCATGTACGTGTTTCCGGATCGGGACATGTGCGGAGAGAATTTCAAGGACCGCATTTTACCCATGATCCAGGCGTCACCGCGCTTGTCCACGTTTTTAGTGGGATCGAGCGACGATGTGTCGAGCAAACGCATTAAATTGCGGCATACGGCCATTTATGGGGCGTGGTCGGGTTCGGCTTCACGATTGGGGAATAAACCTATTCGCTATTTGGTGCTCGATGAGATCGACAAGTACCAGCAGAATAAAAATGAAGCCTCCAGCCTCGTGCTCGCGGAAAAACGGACCACAACGTATAAACATGAACGCAAAATCTGGAAAATATCCACGCCGACGGTGGAATCCGGGCCGATTTGGGTGGCGCTGACCACGGAAGCGCAACGCGTTTTCGACTATTATGTCCGGTGTCCGGATTGCGGCCGGTCTGTGTTGATGGATTTCGACCGGGTGCGCTGGCCCGGCGGCGGTGAGGCGGATCCGGAGCGCGTCTATAGTGAACGCTTGGCGGAATACCATTGCCAGGAATGCGGCTCGGTCTGGGACGATTTCCAGCGTGATAAGGCGGTTCGCCTCGGAGAATGGCGGGACCGGGCATCGGGGATGGAACTGTTTTCCTGCTTGAAAACAGCAAAACCGGTGAAAATCGGCTTCCATTTGCCCGCCTGGGTGAGTCCGTTTGTGTCGTTGTCCGATTGTGCGCGGGCGTTTTTGAAGGGGCTGAAATCGCTCGATGCGCTCAAGGAATATTGCACGCAGTACGCGGCGAAACCGTGGAAAGTCGTTCATAAAGAGCGGGCTGAAGACGATATTTTACGGTTTCGATCGGATGTTCCGGAAAATGTTGTTCCATCGGGCGCGGTGGCGCTGACGGCCGGAATCGATACGCAGGATCATGGGTTTTACTATCTCATTATGGCGTGGTGCGGCGTCGGCGAGGTGCTGGAACCACGGGTTATTCGCTATGGATTTGTCGAAGCCTACAAAGCCCTGGAAACCTCCGTACTCGATGGGGCCTACCGGAACACGGAGAGTGAAGATTTTTACGTAAACCAAGCCTGTTGGGATGCCATGGGGCACCGTACCAAAGAGGTGTATGATTGGTGTATTGCGCGGGGAGGGGGCGTGGTGCCGATCAAGGGCGAGCAACGTCTTGCCCGGCCCTGGCAGGTGTCGCGCATCGAACATTATCCGGATGGCCGGCCGATTCCGGGTGGGTTGGGGTTGTATCGGCTCCATACGACGTTTTTTAAGGATGCATTGGCCAGAAAATTGGAGATGAACCCCGGTGATCCGGGCTGTATTCGGCTTCATGCCGGGACGGAAACGGGTTTTGCCCGTCAATGGTGTGTAGAGTTCCGTAACGACAATGGCGTGTGGGAATGTCCGGAGGGCAAGGCAAACCACTATTGGGATTGTGCGGTCTACGCGATGGCGGCAGGTGATATTATTGATGTCGAGCGAATGTATTCTCCGGAAGACAGAAAACCCATTGAAATACCCAGAGTGAAAAACGCGGATCACCACCAGAATGTAGGCCGGAAGCGGCCGTCCTGGTTTGGCAAACGATAAGGGAGAGGGATATGTCCGGGCGGGATGTACTGACGGTGAAAGAAGTGGCGGCACGGTTGGAGTGTGGCGTGGCAACGGTGTATCGCGAGGTCGAGCGCGGCAATTTCCAAGGGTATCGGGTGGGCAAGTCGATTCGGATTTATGTCGATTCTGTGGATCAATACCTCTCTCAACGCCATTTTGAACCGAATCATGAAGCCTGAGTCGGTGTCACGGCCGATTTTGCCCTGTTTCCCGGATATCCGTTACGGGGACCGAGTGCGCTATAAATCGACGCTCACGCCGGATGGGTGGTTGTATTCGATCAGTTTTGCCAAGAGTGATGTGCATTGGTGTGGTGATGTTTTGGGCGTCATTGTTATCGGGGCAGGGTTTGTGCCGATTTCACGGTTTGTATGATGGGGCTTGGTTACACCACGATATAAAGCTGGCAATGTGTCAGCTTTTTTTATGCATAATTTTTATTTTTTGTTGACAATACACACTGAGGTGTGTATTGTGTTTTCATGACGAGCAAGGAGGTCATACAAAAACTGGTAGAGGCCGGCTGGGTGGAGCGAAAAAAAATGGGAACTCGCAAGAGCAAAAACCCGCATCGCCAATTTAAACACCCAGACAACCCCTCCCTGGTATCTGTCCCGGTCCACGGAAAAAAGGACATTGCTTCAGGGACATTGAGGCAAATCGAACAGAAATCAGGCGTAAAACTCACTTAACCCAAGGGCCCCCGCAAGGGGGCCGGGAGGATATATATATATATGAAAGAATATTTTGCCGTCATTCACAAAGACGAAAACTCGGATTATGGCGTGTTTTTCCCGGATGTGCCGGGATGTTTTACGACGGGTGAAACATTGGAGTCGGCGCGGACGCATGCCGCCGAAGTGCTTTTCGAGCATATCGAGGCATTGCGTGAGGATGGCGTGGATATTCCGGAGCCGAGTACATTGGACCAGGTTATTCATGCCGAAGGCGTCGAGGGGGCGGTGGCGTTTTTAGCAGTGCCTTTGCTTGTCGATCCGCCCAAAGTCGAACGGAAAAACATCACCGCGTTGAGCACGGAGTGGGCACGCATCGATAGCGCGGCCAAATCCACCGGGAAAAGTCGTTCGGCGTTTATGGTGCAGGCGAGTTTGGAGCAGGCTCGGCAACGTGAGGCATAAATGGTGTTTGCCTCCGGCGGCCGGGGAAGGAGAAAAACCCTTTTTGAAAAAAGGGTTCTTTCCCCTTCCCCGGACCCCATCCCCTTTTCCCAAAAACTTTCATAGGGTGGGCCTTGTTTGAAAAAAGGTTCTTAGGGATATCCAAAAACGTTTAACGGTTTGACTTTGTTCGTCTGGTTGGAAGTGTTTCCAGAATAGAAACACTTCCAACCAGACATTTTTATGTGTTCGTTGTGCTCGTCGAAGTCTCTCCATTTGTTCCGCCTCCGCTAAAGTTTTTTGAAAAGGGGATATTCTGCACTCACTTTTTTGAAAAACTTTGAAGAAAAGTGAGTGCAGAATATCTCCTCTCGTTTTTTCAATTTTCTCTCCTTTCTCAATTTTCTCAGATTTTTCAATTTTCTCAGATTTTTCAATTTTTTCATTTTTATCGTATTTCTCTCTTTTTTCAATTTTCTCTCCTTTACTCGATTAAAGTTTTCCTCTCGATTATAGACGGAGTTTATGAGTATCTGGACTGAATCTGAACTCCGTGAATTAATCGCGTTATATAAAACCGCGTATCGGCAAGCTGTGACCGGGTTGGAGATTGAAGTGGGCGACGAACGCATTAAGCGGATGTCACCGGCGGAAATCAAGGCCGCGCTCGACGGTTTTGAAGCGGAGTTGGACACGGTTTTGTCCACATCGGCCCCTCGTATTGTGGCTATGCGGCCCTCTCGAGGTGCGTGGTGAGTCTTCGGATGCCCTCTGTGCGTCGTCGCTCGGCTGTTTCCGCCAGACGGGCGACAGGCGCGTTTCGCCCTTCCTTACCTCATTCCCTGGCCGGTGTGTCTCGCGTTGCGGGCGGGCACACCGGCACCATGGGGAATTGGCATCCCCGGATGGTGTCGCGTTACGAAGAACCGCGCGAACGTCGGGCGGTCCAGGATCGGGCGCAGGATCTGTGCCGGAACGATGGCCATGCCGCCGGGTTGATTGGCGGCATCCAGCATAATGTGGTCGGAACGGGCATTATGCCGCAGTCTCGAATCGATTTTGAGGCGCTCGGTATTTCCGAAAATGAAGCCCAACGCGTGAGCCTCCAAGCGGAACGTGCCTTTAAACTGTGGTGCCTCCAAGCCGATGCCGGCGAGCGCATGCCGTTCCAGTTGCTTCAATCGTTCGCGGAACGGGCCATGCTCCAATTTGGTGAGCATCTCTTTCTGTGCCCGGCCAAGAAGACGGGTTCCCGTGATTTTTCGTTTTGTCTTCAAGCCATAGACCCGCGCCGCATGATGACCCCGGCGGAACGGGTTATGGACGTGGGCGTATCCGATGGGGTGCGTCTCGGCCCGTACGGTGAAGAGTTGGGTTGTTATATTGCCCAACCGGACCCGATCACGGGCGCAATTCCCTGGTCTTCCCTGGCGAATCAATCCTTTTATTATCCCAAATGGCGGGCGCATCGGCCGGTCTATCTCCACGGATTCATCGTCGATGATCCGGAGCAGGTGCGCGGGGTGTCGATCCTGGCGCCGGCCATGAAATTTTTCCGGGATTTGTCAGACTATCTCGATTTCGAGTTGGTGGGGCAAATCATTTCGGCATCCTATCCCGTGGCGATTCGGTCCAATGACCCGCGCCAGCTTCAGGGAAATCCTCGGATGCGGGATACGGACAAGCGGTTTTACGACGAAATCGAGCCGGGGCAAGTGCTCTATCTCAACACCGGCGAAGAAATCGTGGTGCTTGATTCCAAGCGGCCCGGCAATTCCTTTGATCCGTTTGTGGAACGCATTCTCCGGGCATCCGGTGCGGCAGCCAATATGCCCTACGAAGTCGTCGCCCGCGATTTTTCCAAAACAAACTATTCTTCGGCCCGCGCCGCGCTCCTCGAAGCCTGGAGAGTGTTCCAGGTGCGGCAACAATGGCTCATCGCCACGTTGTGCCGTCCCTGTTGGGAAGCCGTTTTCGAGGAAGCCTATCTCCGTGGGTTCATCACCTTACCGGCCGGTGCGCCGGATTTTTACGCCTGTCGTCGTCTTTGGACGGCGCAATCCTGGTTGCCGCCGCGACGCGGGCATGTCGACCCGGTCAAAGAAATCAATGCCGAAGTCACGGCCTTGCTCAACGGGATCTCGACCTATGGCGAAATCATCGAGTCTCGCGGTCAGGACGTCGAAGACGTTTTTCGCCGCCAAGCTCGCGAACGGGCCATGCGTGAAGCACTCGATTTGCCCTTGCCGGAAGGGAATATGAGCGGTGGAGATGGCAGCGAAGAAGAGAATGAAAAAGAGAAAGAGGGGCCTCCGGCGGCTCTGCACTCACTTTTTCAAATGTTTCAAGAAAAGTGAGTGCAGAAGCCGGAGGCCCTCATCAATGACACTCCACAATATTTTGGGTCGACCGTGGGCGATGGAGGAAGCGGCATTTCATGCGTTTGTTCGCCATGTCCAGGGCGCGGGGATGTTGACCATCAAACCGCGTGAAACCGTTATCGAACGTGTGGGGGGCGCGGCCGTGATCGGGATTGCCGGACCGCTCGACAAGACCGCTTCGGCCTGTGCTCAAGGATACGACGATATTGGCCGGGCGGTAGCGATGGCGGCCGATGATCCGGACGTGACGCATATTGTGTTGCGTATCAACTCGCCGGGCGGCTCGTGTTTGGGGTTGTCGGAAGTGTCGTCGCGGATAGCGGCGGCACGGGAAAAGAAACCCGTGTTTGCGTTCGCGGAAGGCTTGATGTGCTCGGCGGCATATTGGATCGGCAGCGCGGCGCAGGATGTCGGTTGCATGGCCGATTCCATGGTCGGTTCGATCGGCACGGTGCTGATTCATGCCGAATACGCCGGGATGCTGGAGGAGGCCGGAATAACGCCCACGGTTTTTTCTGCGGGGAAACATAAGGCCGACGGGAATCCGTATGAACACTTGTCGGATGCGAGCCGGAAAACCCTGCAGACGTTTGTCGATGGAGCTAACGCCATGTTTGTGGCGGCCGTGGCTCGAAATCGGAATTTTACCCCCGGCCATGTGGAAACGGTGACAGATGGCCGAATCCATTACGGGGCTGATGCCGTGGCATTGGGGCTGGCCGATGTCGTGGTGGAACATTGTGAAGACTATCTCAATCGATTGGAGGCAATGATGTCTGTTTCTTTGATGCAGTCCGGGGGGCCGGTTGCAGGGGTACCGAGTACGCCGACACCGGCAGCGGGAGCGCAACACCCCCAACACCAGCAAACCCCGGCGGGAGCGGGGGGAGTGCTTGAAACACCACCAGCGGCCGGGCCGTTTGTGTCGGCTGCGGTGCGTGAAGGATTTTTCAACAATTTATCGGCAGTGGCGGATCTGACGTTTGGCCAGGGCGCTGGGGCCTGTTTGTCGGCTCGTTTGGCCCTGGGCGGTGATGCCGCGCAATTGCAGGCCGCCGGAATGGGTTTATGGAGCGGAGTGCAGGCAGTGACACCAGCGGAACCGGCGCAGGCTGCACAATCTCAAGGCGTTCCAACGGCCTCGGCGGATGAAATTTTTCGAGCCAATATGTTGGCCGCACTTGAAAAGGCCGGTGCGAAACCGTCGGCGCCGGTATCCGGTACCGATGCTGACGCCGAAGATGCGTCTGCGCGGGCTACGGTACAATCCATGATTGCCGGTTTTGGCCGGCGAATTCCGGAGGGGAAATAAATGAGTTCTCCAGGCTTTTCTTTGCTTGGCACCATGGTGCCGGACAATCTTATTGCCGGCGATCACAAAATCGTGACGCAAACGGCCACGGTTTCCGGCACGGGCACGATGTCGCGAGGCCGGTTGCTGGCCCGGCGGTCCAAAACCGTGCCGACGGATGGTACGGCCGACGTCGGCAATACCGGCGATGGCGCCATGACCACCGTCACGGGCGGACCGGCCACGGCCGTGGGAACCTACACGGTGACGTGTATCACGGCCCCGACCGGAGCCGGGGCAAATGACGCCGTCTTTAGCGTGAAATCACCGAATGGGGCGATTTTGGGTGAAGCCGTACAAGGTGCGGCGTTTGAAAATGAGCAACTTGGTTTCACCATCGGCGATGTGGCGGGCGTGGATTTCATCGTCGGCGATGCGTTTACCGTGGCCGTAACTGTGCCGACGGGCATCACCTGTGTGGATATCGACCCCACGGCCGGGGATGGTTCGGCCCATCCTTATGGGATTTTGGCCGACGATATTGACTTGTCGTCCGGCGATGTGCGGACCGTGATGTACCTCACAGGGCAATATAACCCCAACGCCATGAGCGTGGCCGACGGTATCGATATTGCGACACTGGAAGATGAATTGCGGGCCATGAGTATCTTTCTTGTGCCCGTGGTGGGAGCATAATCAATGAGTATTGAGATTTACGATACAAGGACCATGCTGGAGGCGTTGTATCAGTTGCCGCCGGTCCGGACATTTTTATTAGATACGTTTTTCACGGAAGCCCCTCCCCACGACACCGAGTCCGTTGATATCGATGTCGTGAAAGGTGGGCGGAAAATGGCGCCGTTTGTTTCGCCCTTGAAAGAAGGCAAGGTTGTCGAGGGGCGTGGGTTTTCGTCCTATACGTTCAATCCGCCGTATATCAAACCCAAGCGCGTCTTGACGCCGAAAGACGTCGTGAAGCGTCTTCCTGGTGAGGTTCTCTACACGTCGTCGAGATCACCACAAGATCGGCAAGCCGTCAAAGTGGGTGAATTTCTGGCCGACATGGACGAAGCCATTACACGGCGTATCGAATGGATGGCGGCGCAAGCGCTCCTTTCCGGAAAAGTCGAGTGTGTGGGCGAGGGGGTCAGCGCCGTTGTCGATTTTCAACGTGATCCGGGCCAGACCGTTGTCGTGTCGGCGGCGGATAAATGGACGGCGGACACCTCGGACCCCATCGGACAAGTTTTCGACTGGAAGCAGCAAACGGCGCTCGCCTCCGGCCATGTACCGGATACGGCCGTGGTCGGTGCCGGTGTGGCCAAGGCCATGCGCAAAAACAAAGCCATTTTGGAGGCCCTAGACAATCGTCGTGTCGATATTGGGTACATCAAACCGGAAACTTTGCCCAATGGTGCCACATATATCGGCCGATTCGAAGAAATCGATTGGTATACGTACAGTGAAGTTTATGTGGACGAAGAGACGGACGACCTCATCCCCCTGATGCCGGACGATTTGGTCCTGTTGGGGACGCGGCGAAGCCGGGCCGTTGTCCATTATGGCGTGATTATGGATTTGGAAGCCACGGCAGCCTTGGCACGATATCCAAAAATGTGGCTCGTCAAAGATCCGAGTACTGCGAATGTCATGCTCCAATCGGCCCCGTTACCCGTTCCTCATGAACCCGATGCCTTCCTTGTCGCCAAGGTCATTTAGGGGGCATCATGAAAGTAATAACGATTACATCAGTGTATATTCAGGGGAAGCATTATCGACCGGATATGACGGTTGATATCCCCGATACTCTTGCCAGTGGGTTGATTGATGATGGAGCCGTGGAACCGGTGCAGGAGTTCGGCACGGTTCTTTCGGCTCCCGCCGTCTCGACAACGACGGCAACACCGTCTCCGGAGGCGACGTCGGAAACACCACCGGTTTCCAAATCTTCGCCCAAATCATCGACACCGAAAGCCGATAAAGCGGCCTCGACCTCCGGGGCGAAATCATGAGTTTATCCAGCCTGGATCGTTCCTATTCCGCCTCGGGAACGCGGCGGGTGGATGCCTGTCGGCCGCCGTGTGCCCATGTGTGTGTTCTGGATTGTGCGGCCGACGCGGCCAAAAGCTGCGCCGTGCCCGATGGAGCGCGCTATGTGTTGTTTCGGGCCGAGGCGGCCTTTTATGCCCGGTTTGATGGCAATCCGGCTGCCGTGCCGGTGGGGGATATCCTCGACGGTTCAGGATCGGATCCGGATCCGGGAGCCATTGAGGTGATCGGTGTGAATTCCATCAGCGTGGTGATGCCGGCTGATGGGCGGGTCCATCTCCTGTTTTATGCGTAGAGGCGGATATGGCTGATTTTTTTCAGGATTACGGCGGAAGTGGTGGAGAAAGCGGCGTGACCGATCATGCCCAAAATACCGATACCGGCACCGATGCTTCTTCGTTCCAAATCGGCACGGGCGGGCCACGGGTTGCCCGTGTGAGTGATGGGCTTGTTGTGCGCGATGCCGCCAATAGCGGCAATGCGCCGTTGTCCGCCGGCAATCTGGAAATCAATACCGGCGGGAATGCCGAACTGGCCTTCCAGGTGCCGAATGGGGCGGTCGCTTCCATCGGGTTTTTCGATAATCCGAACAAGCTTTACGGCGTGGGCTACGGGTTCGACTCCACGGAAAACGAGGGGTTTCTGTCGGCCTATAACGGCGCCGGTATGATTCAAGTGGCGCGATGGAGCCGTGACGGTTCTGTGTTGCGATCGCTCGCAGTTTTGTATGTAGGCTCGGATATCGTGTGGCATGCGGGCAATGATGGGCCGGGATCCGGGCTTGATGCGGATACCGTGGACGGGGTGCACGCAGCGGATTTTTCGCCGGTGGCGGGCTCGGAACATGGGGCATTCCGCATTGGGAACGGCACGGACGGCCCCTTGCTCAAGCGTGAGGGCGCCAATGCGTTGTCGGTGCGTGGCAATGTCGATGCGGATTGGGCGGATTTGACCGTCCGCAACCTGACCGTGAAAGGCACGACGACCACCATTGACTCGGAAACCGTGGCCATTGCCGATAACATCTTGACGTTGAACAGCGATGTGACCGGAACGCCGCCGTCAACCGTCGCCGGGATCGAAGTCGAGCGCGGGGATGAACTCAATGCCCGGTTTGTCTTTGATGAGGGGGACGATACCTGGAAAGCCGGGATTGCCGGTTCGGAAGCTGGTGTTTCGCTGGTCGGACATGGGCATGTGGGGAGTGACATTGCGGACATGCCCTGGACAACGCTGACCGGGGTGCCAACGACGTTTGCACCGAGTGCGCACGCCGCCAGCCACAAGACTGGCGGGGCTGATGCGTTGAGCGCCAACGATGTCGGCGCCTATAGCAAGGCGGATTTGTGGCGTCAGGCCGGGATTTCGCCGGTGTCCATCGCTCCATCGCTGCACTTTCGGCCCGATGTCGATGCGTTGCCCGACGGTGTGACCTTTTCTCGAAACTCCATTGCAACCTATTTCGATGCGGCGGGCGTGTTGCGGATTGTCGCCGTTGATGTCCCGCGATTTGCCTACCATCCTGTGACAGGACGGCGATTAGGCTTTTTGAATGAGGAAGGCCGGGTCAATGCCATTTATCCTTCGGAAGATTTCGCCGATGCAACCTATACAAAGGGGGATTGCTCCATCACGAGTGATGCCATTGTGTCGCCGAATTCAGAGGTATTAGCCGACAAGATTGTTGAAGGGAGCACCGATTCAACACATTACATGTTTACGCCGTCGACGTCGTTTACAGCGGGATCTGCCTATACACTCAGTGTCTATGTGAAACCAAGTGGTCGGTCCACCTTTCGACTGTCATTTCCGTCAGGAGCCTTTGACACGGCTGTGGCTGCAAATTTTACGTTGATTGCTGATGGAAGCGTTACGATGGTGACGCATGGAACAAATAGCTCTGCGCAGATTGAGGCGATAAGCGATGGATGGTATCGATGTAGTATCACAGCAACGGCAACCGTAACAATCGATACGTTATGTCGTATGAGTTTGTTGCATGGAGAATTGACGTCATATCCTGGTGATGGCGTCAGCGGGGTGTTTCTTTGGGGTGCACAACGTGAAAGAGGTGCGTTTGCAACGAGTTATATCCCGACAACGGATGCACCTGTTACGCGTGTGGCAGATATCTGCACGGTGCTATCGTCTGCTTTCCCATTTGGACTCATTGGGAATACCTTGTATCTTGAGTTTGTATCTTTTGCGACAGACAATAATTCCAGGCGCGTTCTCAGCCTCTATCAAGATGATGACAATCGTCTCTCCATCTATTCCAACAATAGTTCTCTCTTCGCATTTGCACGTATAGGCGGGATAAACGGAAGTACGGTGCCATTAGGCGATGCGCTCAATACGCATTGTATTGCCATTTCCATAACGGCAAACAGGTTGCATATCGTTATGGATGGAGAGGCAGTCCAGACCGATATATCATTGGGGAACATTCCGGAAGGAATCATTTCGGTTGGCAACTATCATGGCGTTACCCAAGTGCAGTGTGGTTCTTTTCGGCATGTTGCTATCATTCCTCGTGCCCTTGATATCCCAGCTCTTCAACAACTCACGCAAGGAGTTCTCTCGTGACAGCGTTTCGAGGTGCGTGTGCTGACTGAAACGCCGGGATTGCTGTTTTATGCGCGGGCGCTGGCAGGGGATGTCATCACGGATTGGCCGTTGAAGTGCATTGCCGGGACAGGGGGCTTTCTTCTCTCCACGGCGGGCGGGTTCGATGGCGCCATGAATGTGCTCATTACGCTCATGTGTTTTGATTTCGCTCTGGGGTTTCTTCGGGCCTGGAGCGCGAACCGGATTTCCGGGCTCAAAATCAAGGGTGGTGTCCTCAAATTTTTGTTTTATTTCGCGGCAATCGCCGTGGCCTATCAACTCGATCAGGCGCAGGCCCAATGCATCAACAGCACCTGGTTTGCGGTGCGGGATCTCATGTGCATGTACCTCTCGGTCAATGAAGCGTTGTCGTGTCTCGAACACTTGGCGTTTTTCGGGGTGCCGTTACCGGACAAGCTGTTGTCCCGGCTCCGGACCTATCGCGACAGTTTGAGCGCATGCACGAAAAAATAGGGAGAGACACAATGTTCAATCAAATTCTTGAATTCACGTTGGGGATTGAGGGTGGTTATTCGAACCACAAGCACGATACCGGCGGCAAGACCATGTTCGGCATTTCCGATGCCCGTGACGGCCGTGTTGACGGCATGATCGACATCGACGGCGATGGAAAAGGCGATGTGGCCGTGCGCGATCTCACCTTGGAGGATGCCAAAACCATCTATGAACGTGACTACTGGCAAAAATATCATTGCGATGCGTTGCCGGATCCCGTGGGTGATGCCCTGTTTGATTTTGTCGTGAACTCGGGCGGGCACGGCGTGAAGTCGCTCCAACTCATCACAAACATGATCAACGACGGCACGCCGGAGCTTGTGCTTGATGGTCAGTACGGCCCGAAAACCCACGCGGCAATTGAGCAGGCCGTGGCCTCGGCCGGACCCATTGTGGTGGCGGGGTGTCTCTGTTTTGCCCGTGCCGGCTATTATGTCGGATTGCGGGCCATGAATGACGATTATGAATCGTTCATCAAAGGCTGGGGCCGTCGGGCCGTCAAGCTCTTTGCGCTCATGGATACGGAACAACCGTGATGTCGACGCCGACTCCTGTGGCGCATACGGGCGGGCCGTGTTCGGGCTGTTCCTGGTTGCGCCGGGATCGGTTGTCGGGTCGGTGGGTGTGTACGGCACGGCGAGGAGTCTGTGCCGGTTGGGTGGCTCGGGCCAGTGATGCGCACTCTTTGCCGGAGGAGTTATGTCAGGTGAAATGAAACGCACTCCATCGACGCCTCGAAGCGGTTCCGACGGTATCATGCAAGGTATTTTCGGTGTGGTCGTGGCCGTCGGTTTCTTCTGGGTGCTGGAAAGTATCATGCGTATCGAGTCAAGCGGGCATACCGTTTCATCCGGTGTACAAACTTTGCTCGGGTTTCTCGGTGGCGCTTTCGTGAGTGTGGTCGGCTATTATTTCGGTTCGTCCCTTGGTTCGAAATCGAAAGATAAAGTCATCGAAAAGAAGTGAATGTGTTGCTTGAAGTTTTTGGTTGGATGCCTCCGGTTCTGCACTCACTTTTTTGAAAAGCGATGGAGAAAAGTGAGTGCAGAACATCCCCTTTTCCAAAAAACTGTAGCGGGGTTGGGTAAAAGGTGCGTGTGGGATTTATACAATAAACCGTTAAAGTTTCTTGAGCCGCCGGAGGCACTCCATGGATGAACTCTTACACACAGCGCAACGGGATATGCATCGGCAGTTGTTGGACACGTTTGGCGAGGCGGTGACGTATATTTCGCCGAATGTTGCCGGGCCGATTCCGTTGACGGCGCGGGTCCGGATCTTGGGAGACATGCCGCCAACACAGCCAAATGGTTGGATTGATGGAGACTACGTATTTGAGCATGCGACGTGGGCAGAATTTCGTATCGATGTGGCCGCTATCCCGGCCGAACCGGTGCGCGACAAAACCACGATTACCGATTCCGATGGTCTGGTGTGGACGGTCCGGGCGATGAAACCCGTCGGCCGCCAGATTGGCTATCTGTTGGCCTGCACGCGTGATGAACGGGGGAGGGGATAAATATGCAAAATTCATGGGAACAGGAGCCGCTCGGCGTTGTTCGGTTATCGTATACGAATTCCAAGGGGAATACGAAATACCGGAATCACAAATTCTTTGGCGACAACGCCATGAGCCAAGGGCGTGGCGGATCGGTGAACGTGATCGATTATACAACGCCGTATCTTCAGCATTTAGCAGAAGTATTGCCGAATGAAACGAGTCGTGCCTTACGCCATGTTGCGTGGCGTCTGCAAAAGGAAATCAAAGAAGGGATCGCGGCCGGTGCTCCGGGGGGAGAAACATGGCAACCATTATCCGATGTGCATAAATATGGTTTGCTTGATGATATTCGTCAAGTTCGCGCATCACGTAAGCGTGTGAAGCCGGTTCGCAATAAGGACGCGGAACTGCTCGCTGGCGATGGCAAACAGCGGTTTACGGCCTACAAAAAACCTCGCAACACCAGGATAAAAACCGGCTTCTATGGTCGGCTCGGTAGAGCTGCCGGATATCTCTATGAACCCGGAACGATGAGCGCTCATGTTGGTTGGCTGGGGAAATCGGCGTCAATGTGGGCGTGGAGGCATGCCAAAGGACAAGACCTGGCCGTTACACCCAAAATGCGGCGTATGTACGCCGGGGCTGGGATTATTTTGAATAAAAACACTCAGTTTATTCACCGTCCGCCGCGTCCTGCAGTCCGACCGGTGTTCGAAGCGAGAGAGCGCGACATTCCGCGCTGGATAGAAGAACGTGTTTTCGCGCTCGTATCCGGTGTGATGTTCAATTACTGGGGAAGAACATGAGCGATAGCTGGGACTATGTCGAGTCGATCACGGAAGCGCTTCGCGATGATCTGGCCCTCAACACGTGGGCCACGAGCACCTACGGCAAGGAGCTGGAGTTGTCCGCCGGGATCAATATGCGCGATCTCCCCGGCGTGACAGCGGCACCGTATGTCGTGGTGGCTCCGGATCCGGAGGTTGACGAGTTGTACGATGAAGACCGGCGCACCACCACCTACGGTATCCGGCTTATTCTCGGTGTGGCCGACGATACAACCGAAACCGTCGGCGCCATCACCACGTATATCGGTGAACGCCGTATCATTCGTGAATTTGCGCCCAAGGTGTTGGCGGCGGTTCGTCCGTTGTTGGCGGGGCGGGTTTTGCGGGCCGTAAAATCCGCCTGTAATTTTATGGATTTCCCGCTCATTGAGCGGGCCATGGTGCTGCACGTCGTCGAGCCGATCACGCTCGGCGTGAGGGGGTAATATGGCGCTGGATGTGTTGGGTGGTATTGATGCCACGACGATTCTGGATTTCGAAAATGAGTATGGAGTCTCGCCGGGGACAGTCAACGGTATACAAATGCCGTTTAAATCGAACGAGATTTCCGCCGAGGTTGCACAGGGTGAAGATACGACGTTGAACGGTCGCCGGGATCCGGTCGAGCCGTATGATGAACGGCTTGATGTGAAGGGCAAGATTGCCGTTCCCATGGATGTCTACGCTTATGGAAACTGGTTGCGTGCCGGGTTCGGTATCCCCACAAAGACCGGGACCGGGCCGTACATCTACACCTTTAAAGTCAAGGGGCTTACCATGCCGTCGTTCCTCGTGGAAACGGGAATCGGTGGCACGGAATACTATCTCTATAACGGTTGTCGGATGTCGAATCTTTCCTGCCAAGTCGGGACGCAGGGCGAACTTACGAGCAATATTGATATCGTGGGCCGCGATGAAGGTTATTCGCAGGCCGCCTATGATGCCACACCGACCGAGTATACCTATCTTCCCTATCAAAACAGTAATGCCACCGTCTTCATGGGAGGCGTCGAGGTCGGGATCTGTGCCGACATCTCGTTGAATATCGGGTTCGGACTCGATGAAGACATGTTCGCCATTGGTGGGGGTGGCAAGCGGGCCGACGCCAAACCCGGTAAAATGGCGGTGACCGGGAATCTGACCACGTTTTTCACCAACTCGGACAATTATATTTTGGGCCGCGACAAAGTGGAAACATCACTTGAACTGCGCTGGGTGCGTGGTGCGCATGAATTGTCCGTCTTGTTTCCGGAAATGCAGTTGCAGCGCAAAAGCCCGGCGGTCACCGGTCCCAAAGGGATTCGATACCAACAAACCTTCAATGCCTATTACGGTGACGATGTGAACAACTCGTCCGTTGTCTGGACCGTCACCAACGATACCGACGCCCTGTACGGCACGGCGTAAGATGTTGGGAGATATGTGTGGAGGTGTAAGAAGAGAATGAAGAGTTGGGGAGGGGAAAAACCCTTTTTGGAAAAAGGGTTCTTTCCCCTCCCCAAACCCCACCCCTT